>NZ_JAPWBP010000003.1:0-301431 GCF_041433495.1 Haemophilus sp. 27098_8_127 | reverse complement strand
AATCGCTCAATACTGCTGACATAAAATGTCACTACTTAAAAAGTATATGAATTTCTAGTTAGCACCTATTAAGACTTCAAAATTAAAAAATATTTTTAAAACAAGTCAATCAACAAGTGCCCACACAGATTGTCTGATATATTGTTAAAGAGCAAAAAAGAACGACGCACTGGTTTTCCTTAAGAGTCACAACAGCGCGTCGTTGTGTGGGGCGTATTATAGGCATTTCAGAATTCTTTGCAAGTGCTTTTTTACAAAAAAATTCAATTTTTTTCTTGTCTGATGATTTAATCATCAAAGTGAATTGTCTTTGTTCAATATTCAAGGTAAATTACCTCCAAAGAGTAAGCATTCTAACGAGGTAGTTATGAATTTTGAGCAAATGATTGGTTTCGGTGTGGCAGGAAATTTCGCAGGTCATTTAGAGCAAGCCGGCGAGGCGGCTGATTTCACTCAAGTAAAAACAGAAAATGCCATTCAACCAAAAGCGATTTTCCCTTTTTATGTACCAAGTGAAAAAGCGGGCTTTCTTTCTACCTATCCTTTAAGTCACAATCAAATTAATTTTCCACAAGGCGCAGATAATCTGCAAATTGAACCTGAAATTGCACTTATTTGTGAGCTTATCTATAAAGGAAATCAAGTTGAGAAAATTATCCCGCGCTATTTTGCAGCCTATAATGATTGCTCTATTCGTCGCCCTAATGCGAAAAAAATCTGTGAAAAGAAAAACTGGGGCGAGGCAAGCAAAGGTATTTCATCCAAACTGATTCCACTTTCTTCCTTTATTAAAGGAAGCGAAATTGATCAATATCGTATTGCTTGCTTCCATAAACGCAATGACGAACTCAATACTTATGGCATTGACAGTCCAGCGATTGGTTATAGCTATTTCCACCAACAATTATTAGATTGGATCGTGGATAGAATGAACAATCAACCCGATGAAGGACCGATGAATCATATTGCCTCTTTATTAGAGCTAGCAAACTATCCGAAACAAGCGATTATTAGTATTGGTGCCACCCGTTATACTGAGTTCGGTGAAACACATTTCTTGCAACCTAATGATCTCAGTATGGTTGTCGTGTATAACGGTGAAAAATATTCTGCTGAGGAAATTGAGCAAATGGCAAAAAATAAAAAATTTGCAGATGACATTTCAGCACTTATTCAGAAAGTGGTTTAGCATACATATAAAAGTGCGGTTAATTTTGACCGCACTTTTTATTCACTTCCTTCTTAAAGAAACTTCTCCGGCATTAAAATACCGCTCGCCTTCATCAGTTATGACTTTTAAATAACCGCGTTTATCAATTCCCTGCTCTATACCTGAAATTGCGCCTTGTTCGGTAAAGACATTTACTTCATCACCAAAAAATTCATTATGGTTTATCCATTGTTGTATGAATTCCTCATCAATGCCCTTTTCTTCAAATTGAGCTAATCGAGAATAAATGCGTTGAATCACTTTAATAAGGATCGTCTCACGATCTATATTTGGATCCTGTTCGGTTAGCTGCGCATACGGCTGACTAATTTCGGTTGATTGTGGCAATTTTACATTGATCCCAATACCAACTACTAAGTTTAGCAGACCATTCTTGTTATTAATGATCTCTACCAAGATACCACCCAGCTTTCGCCCCAAAAGTAAAACATCATTTGGCCATTTCACTTTCGCATTTAACGCTTCGGCAATCGCTAAACCAATCACTAAACTTAATCCATCCAATGCTTTTTTAGGATCAATAGTCCAATAAAAACTAAAAATTAACTGCCCTGCAAACGGTGAAAGCCATTGGCGACCACGACGTCCCCGCCCTGCTGTTTGATATTCTGCCAAACACAAATCACCTTTTTTTAATTGGTTAATTTGATTCGTTATAAATTCATTTGTTGAAGAAATGGTTCGATGATAATGCACGGAATAAGGTGAAAGTACGGTCGAAATTGCTTGCGGATTTAACAAAGGCATTTCTGGCACAAGCTGATAAACCTCATTTTCTTCTCGAATATTCAATCCCACTTCTCTCAATAATGCCATTTCTTGCGCCAATTCATTTGGCGTAATATTTAAAAACGACATCAAATCTGACCGCACTTTAGGTTGGCAATCAGACAAACAATCCAATAACGATGACATATTCATTCCTTCTTATAAAAACCTTGGCAAATCTTACCATAAAAGAGAAAAAATTCATTTTCAACTACATGAAAAATCTGTATAATCCCGGCGCAATATTTTTTGACACAACTTTTAACAGCGAGATATTGCCATGCTTAGAATCAAACAAGAAGCTCTGACTTTTGACGACGTTCTACTCGTCCCAGCTCATTCAACTGTTCTTCCGAACACAGCCAACCTCTCAACTCAACTCACCAAAGAAATTCGCTTAAATATTCCTATGCTTTCTGCTGCGATGGATACTGTCACAGAAACCAAATTAGCGATCTCTTTAGCACAAGAAGGTGGCATCGGCTTTATTCACAAAAATATGACGATCGAACGCCAAGCGGATCGTGTTCGTAAAGTGAAAAAATTTGAAAGTGGTATCGTATCTGAACCTGTCACTGTTTCGCCAGATTTAACCCTTGCAGCACTTGCTGAAATGGTGAAGAAAAACGGCTTCGCAGGCTACCCTGTTGTCGATGCTGAAAATAACTTGATTGGTATCATCACTGGTCGCGACACGCGTTTCGTAAAAGATTTAAGTAAAACCGTTTCACAATTAATGACGAAGAAAGAAGACTTAGTCACCGTAAAAGAAGGTGCAAGCCGTGAAACAATTTTAGAATTAATGCATAAAAACCGCGTAGAGAAAGTGCTTGTTGTAGATGATGCTTTCAAATTAAAAGGCATGATCACCGTTAAAGACTTCCAAAAAGCGGAACAAAAACCAAATGCATGTAAAGATGAATTTGGTCGTTTACGCGTAGGTGCGGCTGTAGGTGCGGGTCCAGGTAATGAAGAACGTATTGATGCATTAGTGAAAGCCGGTGTTGATGTGTTGTTAATCGACTCTTCTCATGGTCACTCAGAAGGCGTATTACAACGCGTTCGTGAAACTCGTGCAAAATATCCAAATTTACCTATCGTTGCGGGTAACGTAGCAACGGCTGAAGGCGCTATCGCCTTAGCTGATGCGGGTGCAAGTGCAGTAAAAGTAGGTATCGGACCAGGTTCTATTTGTACAACGCGTATTGTGACTGGTGTAGGTGTTCCACAAATCACTGCTATCGCAGATGCCGCTGCAGCATTAAAAGATCGTGGTATTCCAGTTATCGCTGACGGAGGTATCCGTTTCTCTGGCGATATTGCAAAAGCTATCGCAGCAGGTGCGAGCTGTGTAATGGTTGGTTCTATGTTCGCGGGTACTGAAGAAGCGCCAGGTGAAATCGAACTTTATCAAGGTCGTGCATTTAAATCTTACCGTGGTATGGGTTCATTAGGTGCGATGGCGAAAGGCTCTTCAGACCGTTACTTCCAATCAGATAACGCGGCAGACAAACTCGTACCAGAAGGTATCGAAGGCCGTATTCCATATAAAGGTTACTTAAAAGAAATCATCCACCAACAAATGGGTGGCTTACGTTCTTGCATGGGCTTAACCGGCTGCGCAACCATCGAAGAATTACGTACAAAAGCGGAATTTGTTCGCATCAGTGGTGCGGGTATTAAAGAAAGCCATGTTCACGATGTAACTATTACTAAAGAAGCGCCAAACTATCGTATGGGCTAATTGATAAAAGAGCGGTTTATTTAACCGCTCTTTTGAAATATTTTGGGCAACTAAAAGGACTAAAATGAAAAAACTAGCATTACTCATTCCGTTTATCATATCAAGTTGTGCGCTTTTCGGACCAACTTATACTGGAGAAACAACGGCAAGTTCTTTACTAAAATCAGATACAGAACGTAATATCAATCTGGCTTTTAGAGCAATCCATAATTGTACACCAAAACAAATTCATACTCAGATCAATGATGCAAAAATCAACCCTAAAACATCTACTGTTGATTCAGCATATGAAACTTGGACAGTAAAAGGCTGTAATCAAACTGAAGTATTTAAAATTAAATATATCAGCGATGGTCAAGGTGGAACCTACATCAATATGACCACGTCAAACTAACATAAGGTAAAAAATGACAAACATCCACAACCATAAAATTCTGATCCTCGACTTTGGTTCACAATATACTCAACTGATTGCACGTCGTGTGCGTGAAATTGGTGTTTACTGCGAACTTTGGGCGTGGGATGTGACTGAAGAACAAATCCGTGAATTTAATCCAGACGGTATCATTCTTTCTGGCGGTCCAGAAAGTACCACTGAAGAAAACAGTCCGCGTGCACCAGAATATGTATTTAATGCCGGTGTGCCTGTATTGGGTATTTGTTACGGTATGCAAACCATGGCGATGCAACTTGGCGGTTTAACTGAGACCTCTGATCATCGTGAATTCGGCTACGCTTCTGTTTTAATGGATAATCCGACCGCACTTTTCGCTCATTTAAATGATGGTGACAGCAAATTAGATGTATGGATGAGCCATGGCGATAAAGTAACGCGTTTACCAGAAAACTTCCAAGTTACTGGTACGACGCCGACCTGTCCAATTGCGGCAATGTCTGACGAAAATCGTCGTTTCTACGGCGTACAATTCCACCCTGAAGTAACCCATACTAAAAAAGGCTTGGAATTATTAATGAATTTCGTAGTGAACATTTGTGGTTGCGAAACAAAATGGACAGCAGAAAACATTATCGAAGATGCCGTTGTTCGCATTAAAGAGCAAGTGGGCGATGATGAAGTGATTTTAGGTTTATCTGGTGGTGTGGACTCTTCTGTGGTTGCATTACTTTTACACCGTGCTATCGGCAAAAACTTACACTGCGTATTCGTGGATAACGGCTTACTCCGCTTACATGAAGGCGACCAAGTTATGGAAATGTTTGGCGATAAATTCGGCTTGAACATTACCCGTGTTGATGCAGAAAGCCGTTTCTTAGGCGAGCTTGCTGGTGTATCCGATCCTGAAGCAAAACGTAAAATTATCGGTAAAGTATTCGTGGATGTGTTCGATGATGAATCGAAAAAACTCACTAACGTGAAATGGTTGGCACAAGGTACGATTTATCCTGACGTAATCGAATCTGCAGCTAGCAAAACCGGTAAAGCACATGTAATTAAATCACACCACAACGTAGGTGGTTTGCCGGATTATATGAAATTAGGCTTAGTTGAACCGTTACGTGAATTGTTTAAAGATGAAGTACGTAAAATCGGTTTAGCATTAGGCTTACCGGCTGAAATGATCAACCGTCACCCATTCCCTGGCCCGGGTTTAGGCGTACGTGTATTAGGCGAAGTGAAAAAAGAATACTGCGATTTATTGCGCCGTGCCGATGCGATCTTTATCGAAGAATTACGCAACAGCGGTTGGTATGAAAAAACCAGTCAAGCCTTCAGCGTGTTCTTACCTGTGAAATCTGTAGGCGTAATGGGTGATGGCCGTAAATATGACTGGGTAATCTCGCTACGTGCAGTAGAAACCATCGACTTTATGACCGCACATTGGGCACATTTGCCTTATGATTTATTAGGCAAAGTGTCTAACCGCATCATCAACGAAGTGAATGGCATTTCTCGCGTAGTATATGACATCAGCGGAAAACCTCCAGCAACTATCGAATGGGAGTAACCTAAATCAATTTAAAGGGCAAATTATTTGCCCTTTTCTTCTTTCATAGCACTAATTTCTCTCATCAATATTCACTATGGACATTGCATTTTTACTCGGCACTAAAATTATTGAACTGACACTTATTGTGCTTATTGGTTATGGGTTGGTTAAATCAAAATTATTAAAATCTGAAGATAGCAAGACGCTTTCCGTTATTGGGCTTTATGTCATCAGTCCTGCAGTGATGATTGAAGCCTTTCAAATTGATTACACGCCTGAAATTCTACAAGGTTTACAGCTTTCACTGTTTATGGCGGTGTTTCTTCAGGTTATTCTGATTATTATTGGCAGTCTGTTAAAGCACCTATTAAACCTTGATCCTATTGAACATGCCACTTCCATTTATTCCAATTCTGGTAATTTAATTATTCCGATTGTGATGTCGTTATTTGGCAAAGAATGGGTGATTTACGCCAGCTGTTTTATTGTGGTGCAAACCTTTCTATTTTGGACGCATTGCCGTTTGATTATTGTAGGAAAAGGAAATTTATCCTTGAAGATGATTGCCAAAAACATCAATATTTGGTCAATTCTCGTCGGAGCATTTTTATTTGCTTTTCAAATAAAATTACCAAGTATTATCAATGGCACACTCTCTTCCATCGGTTTGTTTATTGGCCCAAATGCCATGCTTGTTGCGGGTATGCTGATTGCGGCAATACCTTTACGGAGCATCGTATCATCCAAACGCATTTATTTAGTCACACTTTTGCGCTTGTTACTTATTCCGATTGCATTATTGGTATTAATAAAGTTGATTGGGTTTGTACGTTGGGCTGAAAAAGGGGAAATTATTGTGTTGATTAGCTTTTTAGCAACCACGAGCCCATCAGCTTCAACTGTCACACAAATGGCGGTGATTTATAACAACAATCCACAGAAAGCCAGCGCCATCTATGGTGTAACGACGCTGCTTTGTATGTTTACTATGCCACTGGTGATTGCGTTATATCAAATATGGGGGTAAATCGTGGAAAAGTGCGGTCAATTATTTAAGCACTTTTGATGCCGGCTGCTCTTTTTTCAAACGATAAAGTTGATATAAGTTAACGAAAACTAAGAATGCGTTTAGAAGCGCAACTGGATAAGATTTGATGATCAAACTGTAAATGACAAAAAGTACCGCTCCAATTGCATTAACAACTCTCAAGTGAACAATCGATTTAAATAAAAAAGACACAGCCACAAAGAATGTTGCCAAATAGCCTAATAATTCGATGAAATTAAATTCCATAAATCTCTCCGTCAACAATGATTGAGGCGGCATCATAAAAGATTTTGGAATCGAGGAAAAGAGGCGAAATAAAGGCAACCGATTGCAATATCAAGAAATTTTTATTTCGCTCAACATTCGCTTAGATAAAGACTTTTTGCACTAAAAACATATAAAAAATTGTGCCTGCCGAGATAGAAAGAAACATGTTCTTTTTCCAGAAATGTAACCCCAATACCAAAGCACCTGCAATGAAATCGGGCAAACCGTGATAACCACTCAATACATCCACATTTTTATAGCAATACACCACTAACATCCCAAACATCGCCGCAGGCAATACTTTGCCAAGGTAACGAATATAGTCTGGAATCGGGCGATTGGCGGGAAAGATCCAGAATGGCAATAATCGAGTAAATTGTACGCACACAATACAAATCACAATGGTGATAATTTGTTCCATCAATGTCATTTTAGTGCCTCCAATTTAGATGAAAGTTTCGGTCGTCTTACGGTTAATAGAATCCAAATACTAATGAGTGTTGGCACTAAAAAATGCTCTTTCCCAACAATTAATAGCGATGCAAAAGCCACACCTAAACCTAATAATGAGCTTTCATGAGATTTCTCTTTAAGCCAGTTTTCAGCAAAAATCACCAGGAAAAGTGCAGTCATACCAAACTCTACCCCTTTTAAATCAAAAGGAATGATTGAACCAAATAGATTACCTAATCCCGCTCCTACAACCCAATAAAGATGGAGATAAAAACTGACAAAGAACATATACCAGCCTTTATCTAAATGATCGGGAATCTTCGCCATATAGTTAAGGGAAAAACTTTCATCGACTAGGGTACTAATTAAATACCAACGTTTTTTTCCGAGTTGAGCACCATATTTTTCTAACATGGAAATGCCATAAAAAATTTGGCGACCACTTACCATCAGCGTAACCAACGCAACACTTAAAGGCGAAAAAGGCATAACTAAGGCGGCGGCTGCAATAAATTCCACGGAGCCCGCATAAATGAGTGCTGCCATTGCAACGGGGAACCAAACACCGAATCCAAGTGCTTTCATGTAAATGCCGTATGCTATGCCTAAAAATAAAAAGCCGGCAAGCATTGGCATGCTGTAAGGAAATGCCGCTTTTGCTGCGGCTTTGATGGGATTTTCTGTCACTACTTCTGACATATTGACCTACTACAACTCTAAAACAGACAAACCAGGTAAGGTCGAAAAACTTTGTGCTTTTACTGTTTGATGGAAATCTTCGATATAAGCTAAATTAGCATCTTCTTTACGAATCGCGGCATAGAGATTACTGTACAACCCTTCTTCTGTAATTTTACGCGCCACCACATACCCTTTTTCTAAATAAGGTAATGCCGCCCAATAAGGTACGGTAGCAATGCCTCGACGACTCGCTACTAATTGGATCAAGGCGATCGTTAGCTCCGTTGTACGACGTGGCGGATTAATACCTTTTGGTTTCAACACTTGACGATATAAATCTAACATATCATCAGGAACAGGATAGGTTACCCAAGTTTCTTCAGCGAAATCTTCCGCCTGCCAAACCTCTTTATTGGCTAATGGATGATCTTTAGAACAGATTCCCACCATTTCATAAGAAAATAACGGCTTAAATAAAACATCATCATTTTGTTCAACTTCAGACACGATAGCCCAATCTGCACGATGAGATAATAACAATCCAACCGGATCAGTGTGGAAACCAGACACAATATCCAATTCTACCAAGCTCCAATGCTGACGAAATTCATCCATCGCAGGCATTAACCAGTCGAAACAGGTATGACACTCCACTGCAATTCGCAACTGCCCTGCATCACCGTGTTTTACACGTGCAAGTTCACGTTCTGCATCTACCACTTTCGGAAGAATTTCATTGGCAAGACGAATCAAACGATCGCCAGCTGCGGTAAAACGCAATGGATTACTTTTACGCTCAAACAAAGGTAAGCCGAATTGCTCTTCCATTAACTTAATTTGATGAGAAAGTGCCGATTGTGTTAAATAAACACGTTTTGCCGCCATCGAAACGCTGCCTGTTTCCTTCAAAGCAAGCAAGGTTCTTAGGTGACGAAGTTCAAGAAATGTTGGTTTCATTAGAATAATTCATAAAGTTATCGCATTAGATGAGCAACATGATAACGCAAATTAAATTGTGCGAAAAGAAAGTGCGGTCAAAAACGTTGATATTTTTGACCGCACTTAAGTCGATTATTTATCTAATTGAACAGGAAGAAATAAGCTCAATGGTCGTTTTTTCACAATTTGGCAAACTTCATGCCAAATTGGCCACCAGCTATCAATTTCCGCATTCAAAGAACGCAATGCAACCCAAAGCGTTAATGAAAAACTGACAATTAAATTCACTAAACCAATCAACAATACAAAAGCAATGCATTGTAAAAGCAATGAATAGGTAAAATGTCCGCTCACGGCAATATAGCCCACATTTGCAGATGAAAATGCCACATGACGAATATCTAACGGAAGATGCGTTAAGTACCCCACCACACCGGTAATCCCAAGCAGCATACCAAAGCAAAGGTTACCAATTAGCGAGCCATAATTCTCATGCATATAATTAGCAAATTTAACGCGAGTCTTCTCAGACATTAGTTTTTTCAATAACGGATGCTGAGTTAAACGCATACGCATATTCAAATAATTGCTACGGTTATCAAAATAGCCCGAAATAATCCCTGAACAGAATAACCATACCCCCGCAATGGCGGCAAACCATAAGGTTCCCGCAAAAGGATCAATACTATGTAATTGATACGCGATTTGATCAGCATTCATCAATGGTTCACCTGTTTTATATTGGTAACCAAACGCAATCAATGCGGCTAATCCCATCGCAATGAGCACATTACCTAGCACAGCAATACTTTGAGAACGAAATACATCCACTAATAATTGGGCTAATTTCATATTGACGGTTTTACCTTGAGGCGTTTTTTCAACTGCTTCAGCAAAGCGAGCGGCTGTCATGGCTGGCTGTTTGGTTGCCACCGTGAAATGCAGCATAAAGATCACCATGAAACCTAAGCCGTAATTTAAACCTTCTGCAATCCCTTTCCAGACTTTGTCATCAATGATGCTACCTAGATAGGTTTTAAATAACGCCATTAGTGCAATTAACACTCCACCGCCCGCTGCAGAATAAAACATTGCCCAATACTCTTTTTTATCTCTCGTAATGTAATGCTCACCATGATCGCCGGCATTCTGCGTAACACTACGAGCCATTAATCCTGAGCTTTGTTTCCATAGTCGAGAAATACTATGACGTTCCGCTGCCGCACGGGCAAAACAACCGGTTAATAATAAGATTCGACGCGGTAAATAGCGATTTGAAACAAAAATCGCCATCAAGGTTTCTAATCGTTCTAAAGTCTGGGAAAGACGTTCCAATAAATACGCCGTATTTAAGGACGATCCCACTACTGCCCCACGTTTCTGTAAGCCAATAATCAATGCCTTACATTGATCAAACATTACCTGTAAATGGCTATCATCAAAAGCCGTTGATTGGCGACGCGCCTCTACCCAATCAACCACTTCATGATGCAATGCCACAAAAGGTGAATCCGCATTCAACAGAGAGGGCTCCATTCGCATCAACTCAGGATCCATATCTTCAGCCGCAATCCAAATTGAAAGCATTTCAATGGCAAATAGCCCTTCACTTTCAATATGATTTTTTAACCGTTCACGATCTTTTTGTTCTGTATAACGGGTTAAAACACCAAATACGCCTCGCCATGTTTTTAATGGGACGGCATCAATCCAGCGGGCATCATTTTTATCGCTAAACAATAAATAAAAAATATCACGTAAATCATTAATATCTTTAAAAGACGGGTTAAAACGCTCATAAATACGCGTTTTCATTTCTTGCCCAAAACCGCCACGCGTAAGAATCCCACTACTAATAAACAACGGATAAAGGCGTAAACCACATAACCAACCGCATAATAATTTCGAAACAGAATAGCCTAATTCTTTATCGTTCTTTAAGATAAACTTAAATAAATGCAAGGTCGGAGAAATTTTTTCTGTGGGGCTGCTACGTAATAATTGGCACAAGCCCTCTACGAGACCAAAAGCATCGTTTTCCGTCACTTTGTTACGCAAAAATTGCGGTAAGGTATCGGTTTTAATCATGAGCTTTCCCCTTATATCGTTTATATTCAAAAGCGAGACATTATACAGCTCTGTTGGATAAAGTAAAAATGAGCGGAAAAGTGCGGTCAATTTTGAAAGGATTTTAAAAGAAAAGGCGTATGCTTCCATACGCCTTTAAATTGATATTATTTCTCTTTCTTCAGCAAGAAAATACCTTGTTCAGAGAAATTCACATAAGCTTGTTTGAGATCAGCATTGAAGTCTTCTGGTTTGGTGTTAATGAGCAATTCTTTGCCTGCCCAAATTGCCACCACTTCCCAGTGGTTACCCATATAGACTGCACTCTTGATTTCACATTGTTGTGCTGCCTCGCCTTCTGCTTTTAAGTAAATCGCTTCAGGACGAACGCCCACTAAGCATTCACCATCCGGTAAATTAAATTGCGCCGCATTACTTAATGGTAATTTGTAGCCATTCACGTCAATGGTGCCATTTTCTAATTTACCTTCAAAGATGCTTGATTCGCCCATGAAGTTTGCAAGGAATAAAGAATTTGGACGCAAATAAAGCTCTTTTGCTGGCGCTTTTTGCATGATTTTACCTTTATTCATCACAATAACTTCATCGGATACCGCAAATGCTTCCGTTTGGTCATGAGTCACATAAAGTGAGGTAATACCTAAACTTTGTTGTAATTCACGGATTTTTTCACGCATAGAACGACGTAAGTTTGCATCCAAGTTACTTAATGGTTCATCAAAAAGTAATACTTTTGGTTTTAACACTAACGCACGTGCTAATGCCACACGTTGTTGTTGACCACCCGAAATTTGATCCACAAAACGATCTTCAAAACCCGCTAAGTCAACCAATTCTAACGCTTCTTTTACACGTTTAGCACGCTCTTCTTTACCCACTCCTTGCATACGTAAACCATAGCCAACGTTATCACCGATACTCATGTGTGGGAATAACGCATAAGATTGGAATACGATACAAATATCACGATTTTGAATAGATGATTTGGTTACATCTTCACCATCGATAAAAATCTGACCTGAAGTTGGGTTTTCTAAGCCTGCCACTAAACGTAACACCGTGGTTTTACCACAACCAGATGGCCCTAATAAGGTCACCATGGTGCCACGTTTAATGGTTAAATCTAAATTATCAATGACTGTGGATTTACCAAAAGATTTGGTGATATTTTTTAATACTAAGAAATCATTATTACTCATAATATTTACCTACAACTTAACGAGTTAATTCATTTTTTTCGCTTTAGAACGGGAAATTCGGGTATCACCCACAATCCAGTCAAAGAATAAAATAATGGCCATCATCACGATGATTAAAATTGAACCGTATGCGATAGCAACACCATATTCACCATCTTCTACACGGTTTAAAATATAGGCTGTTGCCACACGTGTATCAGCGGTGACTAAGAAGATAATCGCACTCACGGTAGTCATCGCACGAACGAAGCTGGTGACCAAGGCTGAAAGTAACGCTGGTTTTAACAATGGTAAAACGATAAACCATAATGTTTTCCATGAGCTACCTTTTAAAGAAAGAGACGCTTCATCGAGTGATTTATCTAATTGACCAAGACCTGCGATGGCTGCACGCATACCGATTGGTAAATCACGCATCACCATTGAAATGATCACGATAATGCTTGTACCTGTAATGTAAAGTGGCGCATTGTTAAAGGCTAAAATATAAGATACCCCTGCAACGGTTCCTGGTACCGCAAAACAAAGCATAGTTAAGAACTCAAGGGATTTTTTACCTTGGAAATCTTTACGCACCACAATATAGGCAATTAATAAACCGAAAAGTGCGGTCAATGGTGCGGCAATTCCTGCATAGATTAAGGTATTAATCAATGATGGCCATGCCCCATCGCTTAAACCTTGGCCGAATAACATCGCATAGTTTCTCAAGGTTAAGGTGTAATCCACACCCCAGTTTACGGTGAAACTACCGTAGAAAATACTGCCGTATAACGCTAAGTTAAAGAGTACCCAGAAACCAAGCATACCGATGATGGTATATTTTAAGCCGGTTGGTAAATCTTGTACGTCACCGCGATAGGATTTACCTGAAACGGTTACATAAGAACGGTTACCAATCCAAATATATTGGATGATAAATACGGCTAATGAGAAGATTAAAAGCATCGAACCTAAGGTACTTGCTGAAGCATAATCTAATTGTGAGCCTGCGATATAGAAGTAGATTTGTGTCGCGATGACGTCAAAGCTACCGCCTAATACTAACGGGTTACTAAAGTCCGCTAAGGATTGGATAAACACGATTAAAAATGAGTTTGCCAATGCTGGACGTAATAATGGGAAGATGATATTGAAGAAAGTTTGGTAACGATTTGCACGCAAGGTGTAAGAGGCTTCTTCAATTGATGGATGAACCGATTTTAATGCTCCATCTAAAATCATGAATGAAATCGGTGCAAATGCAAGAATCTGCGCAATGGCAATCCCGTTAAAACCGTATAACCAGTTGTGGTTCTCAAATCCAAATGTTGAAGCTAAGAACTCAGTCACATAACCAGAACGACCAAGCATCAATGTTACCCCTAAACCCACAACGAATGGTGGAGTTACGATAGGTAAAATAGAGAAAATTTTACCAATGAATGCCGTTCTACGTGCAATACGGGTGGTATAAAGTGCAAATGCTAAACCGAAAATCGTTGATACGATACCTACAAAGCCTGATAAGAATAGCGAGTTACTAATCACACGTACAATGTAGCTTTGAGTCAAAATTCGCATCACTTGTTGTGGTGCAAAAGTATCACCGTCATAGAACATTGAAACAAAGATGGCCAATGTCGGGTAAACGATGAAGAAGAAAATTAATAAGATAATGCAAAGTAAAGAGGCGATAATAAATTTATCCCCTTGCATCACTTTTAATTTTGCGAAGGAAAATGTTGCTAATGCGGTTAAACTGGCGATTAATACAATCACTGAATAACCCATGCTGACTTTACAAATTGTTGCACTGACAAAGATAAATAATGTCGCTGCTGCAATAAGATATAGCTCTGCTTTCGCTTGTGTATCCTTAGGCAATTTAAGAAGTGGCATCAATCCGTATAAAAGAACCGGTAAAAACCATAATGCCGTAATATTTAATGAAGACCACCCCATTGCACCTAGGTATTCATCGCTTGTGCTTTCAAACAAGCCATAATCTAAAGCGTGGGAAGGCAGAAGAAGAAATGCAATCACTGCAAGAATTATCCAAAAGTTCGCTGATTGGATAATAGGAAGTTTATTTGCGTTCATACAACCTCGCATAAAAGAAAAAAAGCGAAATAATATAATAGCTATTATTTCGCTATGTATACATCATTATTTTGCTAATTTAACATCATCAACCCATTTTGTGATCAAACGTTTACGTAAATCACTTGAGCCGTATTTGTCAAAATCATAATTAATTAAATTGATGGATTTAAAATCGAGCGCATAAGGCGATTGCTCAGCAGTGCTATTGGTTAAAATAGAATACGCTTCCCCTTTTTTCCAGGTTAACTCTTGAGCTTCTTTTGATAACGCCCAATCCACAAATAATTTCGCATTTTCAAGGTTTCTTGCACCTTTAATAATGCTCACGCCACCAATTTCATAGCCTGTACCTTCGCAAGGAACAACTAATTCAACTGGTGCGCCTTTTGCTTTCTCTAAAGAATATTCATGTAAAAAACCAATTCCGATTGCGGTTTCACCACGCGCTGTATTACGGGTTGCGGTGTTACCGGATTTGGTATATTGGGAAACGTTTTTATTGAGTTCTTTGAGATATTTGAATGCTTCATCCTCGCCCCAAAGTTGGATATAGGTGGCTAATTGTGTATAACCTGTTCCAGAACTTTGTGGATCAGCTGCTTGGATCTCATTACGGTACGCAGGATCGGCTAGATCTTTCCAACATTTTGGTGTCGGCAAATTGAGTTTTTTCAAACGTTCTGGGTTAATACCGAAGCCTAATACACCGAGATAAATCGCGGAGGAATAGTTGCCTTTAATTTTAGCTGGGTCTCTAAACTGTTCAGGAATTTGTGCAAGATTTGGTGACTTATACGCTTCAAGTAAGCCCATTTCACCCGCTTGAGAATGCGGATCAAGCGTACCGCCATACCACACATCCCCTTGAGGGTTGTCTTTCTCAGCATCAATTTTGGCTAAAATTGTGCCTGTACCACCACGGATAAAACTAGTTTTGATTCCGTATTTTTTCTCAAAAGCCATGGTTTCTTGCTCGCACATCGTATTTTGTGCACTACAATAAACCACTAAACGACCTTCTGCAGCAGATGCGTGAGAGCTTAGCAACACGCCACCAAATACAACACCAGAAAGTGCTAAAGCAACGTTAGACATTTTCATTGGTCCACTCCTGTGTTTATAAAATAAGATAAGCTAATACGCTCATCGTAGAAACCCACGTAAAAATCTATCTAGTGGGGCTAAAATGGTAAAAGTGCGGTCAAAAAATCTCATGTTTTTCAACCGCACTTTAAACATTATTTCGCTAATTTAACGTCTTGAACCCATTTTTCAATTAAGGCTTTGCGTTGTTCGGTTGCACCGTATTTTTCAAAGTCATAATTGATGAGGTTAAGTTTATTTGGATCAAACGCAGTTGGTGATTGTTCCGCTGTGGTGTTAGTTAAGATTTGTAAAGAGTCACCTTGTTTCCACGCTAACTCTTGACCTTCTTTAGATAATGCCCAATCCACGAATAATTTTGCGTTATCGATGTTACGCGCACCTTTTAAGATACTTACGCCACCTAACTCGTAGCCCGTACCTTCACAAGGTACCACTAATTCCAACGGCGCACCTTGACGTTTTTCAAGTGCGTAATCGTGTAAGAAACCGATACCTACCGCAGTTTCACCACGTGCCGCATTACGAGATGGAGTGACACCTGATTTGGTGTATTGCGATACGTTTGGATGTAATGCTTTTAAGAAATCAAAGGCTTTTTCTTCGCCCCAAAGTTGAACGAAAGTAGCCAACGCAGTGTATGCTGTACCTGCACTTTGTGGGTCAGCAATTTGCACTTCGCCTTTTAAGCGAGGATCAGTTAAATCTTTCCAGCATTTTGGTACTTCTTTAATACCTAATTTTGCTAAACGCTCGGTATTCACACCAAAACCTAAGATACCCATGTAAATAGCGGATACATAATGTCCTTTGGTTTTCGCTGGATCACGGAAACGTTCAACAATTTCATCAATGTGTTTAGATTTATAAGGTTCGATTAAACCCAACTCTGCCGCTTGAGCTTGAGGGTCGAATGTACCACCAAACCAAACGTCTGCTTGAGGGTTATTTTTTTCCGCTTCAACTTTTGCAAACGTACTGCCTGAACCGTTGCGAATGAATGAAGTTTTCACATCATATTTTTCGCCAAACGCTTTGGTTGTCGTTTCACAAAGAATGTTAGTCGCACTACAATACACCACTAAACGCCCTTGAGCATTAACGGCTGATGATGTCATGAAGCCTGCTGCTAAAAGTGCGGTTGAAATGGAGAGAGAAATTTTATTCATTTTCATCGTACACTCCTCATAAATAACACTGATGAAATAATAAAAACGAGCACATCGTAAGCGAAAACGAAAAAAAATTCCGTGAACTACTTCACAAATTTAAAAAATTTAAATAAAAAAGAAAGGTGAATTTAAACTGATTTTTCTTTATAATCCTTGTAATTTTTACCTTCCGTTTTTGAGGTCGTTCTATGTCAGACTCATCTTGTATTATCATCGCTATCACGGGGGCATCCGCTTCAGGCAAAAGCTCCATTGCTTCCACCGTTCATAAAGAACTTTGCAACGACTTAGGTTGTGAAGAAATTGGGATTATTGCTGAAGACAGCTACTATAAAGATCAAAGCCATTTAGAGATGAGTGAGCGAGTAAAAACCAACTATGACCACCCGAGTTCAATGGACAGAGATTTACTTATTCAACACTTAAAAGACTTAAAAAACGGAACTGCTGTGGATGTTCCTGTCTACAGTTATGTTGAGCATACCAGAACAGGCGAAACCAAACACTTCACCCCGAAAAAAATTGTTATTTTAGAAGGCATCTTATTGCTTACTGATGAGCGAGTTCGCCAATTAGCCGATATTTCTGTGTTCGTGGATACGCCATTAGACATTTGTTTTATCCGTCGTTTACAACGTGATATGGAAGAACGTGGTCGTTCATTACAATCTGTGATTGATCAATATCGTGCAACTGTGCGCCCAATGTTTATGCAATTTATCGAACCATCAAAACAATATGCGGATATCGTGATTCCGCGCGGTGGTAAAAACCGTATTGCGATTAATATGTTAAAAGCTCAAATTCTTCATTTATTAAACCAAAAATAGGAAAAATCATGCGTCTTTGCGATACCGATATCGAACGCTATCTAGATGATGGCATTATTTCTTTAACGCCTCGTCCTGAAAATGACAAAATCAATGGGGCAACCATTGATGTGCGTTTAGGCAATTCATTTCGCGTATTTCGTGAACATTCCGCACCTTATATTGATTTAAGTGGCCCGAAAGAAGAAGTCTCTGCTCAACTTGAATCAGTAATGAGTGACGAAATTATTATCGGTGATGATGAAGCCTTCTTCTTACATCCTGGTATGTTGGCATTAGCAACCACATTGGAGTCAGTGAAACTCCCTGCCAATATTATCGGTTGGCTAGATGGTCGTTCTTCACTTGCTCGTTTAGGTTTAATGGTACATGTAACCGCACATCGTATCGATCCAGGTTGGGAAGGCAAAATTGTGTTGGAATTCTATAACTCCGGCAAATTACCTTTAGCATTACGTCCCAATATGGTGATTGGTGCTTTAAGTTTTGAAGTATTAAGTGGCCCAGCTGCACGTCCGTACACCAGCCGTAAAGATGCCAAATATAAACATCAGCAAAATGCGGTAGCGAGCCGAATTAATGAGGATTAATCTATGAAAAAGATCGCAATTAGCCTGTTGATCGTGCTGTTTGCGATCTTTGCTTTTTTTTATGTTCAACTTCAACAAGCTAAGAGTCTTTTGACCGAACAACTGACGAAACGAGATATTCAACTTGAAACGGTAAGTATTAGCCTCTTTCCACAGCCTGTTATTTCCTTAGAAAAGGTTAAATATCACGCGATTTCTGCACAAAAAATTGAAGGAAAATTACCTTTTATTTCACTCGTTTTTGGGAATCCAACGATTGACGAAATTCAAATCCAGCAAGCCCGCTTTACTGAAAATGCATTGAATTCAGCCAATATCCGCATGGCATTTTCAGATTTTGCACTCAAACAATTTTTAACAAAAGATCTTACTTTTAATGGTAGCAACCATATTTGGGTGAACCTTGAAAAACCTATTTATGGCAACACCGCAACCTTTGATTTTCTTTTTAACAAAGGAAATATCGCCCTTCGCCAGGAAGGTGAATCGCTTATTCAATTTGATGACGTTCAATTCAATCAGCAAAAATTAGGCTATATTGAAATTCATGCTGATTTAACGAAACCACAGAAACTTGCCATTGGTTACATTCGACCGACATGCACCACGAATTGTCTTGCCGTACTCAAATTTAGTAGCTATCTGCAAAAAAGTGCGGTCAATTTTTCTGGTAAAAATTTTCCGTTAACACAGTTGTTAGCGCTACTTAATTTTCCTCAAACCATGACGGGCACAAGTGATTTTAATGTTCAATTAGCTTTTGCAAATTCAGAATTAGCTCAAGGGAAATTTGATTTTAATGCACGTGATGGTGAACTTTTAGGACTTAATCTACTAGATATGGCAGCGCAGTATTTACCAATTAATTACAACAGCGATTTAACCGCAAGTAGAAATATGAACACTCCTTATGAGCGTTTTGAATCAAGTCTTTCATTCGAAAATCATTTACTCAAAGTCGATAAAATAAACTTAAAAACAACCGCACTTTTGGCGGATGGTTCTGGAGCCATTGATTTAGATAATGTACAATGTGATGTCAATTTAACCTTAAGATCCACTAACGAAAAATACAAAAAGCTGGCATTGCCTATTCGCTTTTTCGATAGTTGCTACTCACCACAGTATAAGGTGAATATTGACCAAAACTTTCGTCATCAATTGAAAGAATTAATTAAAGAGAAATTAAAATAATGTCATTTTATCAGAAAGCAGAAAGAACCCAATATTGGCGCGTAGTCATCATGGCTTGCGCCGCTTTTATTTTTAATACCACGGAATTTGTGCCAGTTGCGTTACTCACTGACATCGGACAAAGTTTTGATATGCAAAGCTCCGATGTAGGTTTAATGATGACCGTTTATGCTTGGACGGTTATGATTATGTCTTTACCCGCCATGCTCGCGACAGGTGATATGGAACGTAAAGGCTTATTGCTGAAACTTTTCGTTATTTTTATCATCGGCCATATTATCTCAGTCATTGCGTGGAATTATTGGATTCTTCTCATTGCTCGTATGTGTATTGCGGTAGCGCATTCACTCTTCTGGGCAATTACCGCATCATTAGTGATGCGTGTGGCACCGAAGAATAAGAAAACACAAGCAATTGGTATGCTCGCTATCGGTACATCCCTTGCGACTATTTTAGGCTTACCATTAGGCCGTTTAGTCGGTCAATTAGTTGGCTGGCGTATTACTTTTGCAATCATTGCCGTATTAGCTTTGGTTGTGATGGTATTTATTATGCGTTTATTACCAAATCTACCAAGTAAAAATGCAGGCTCGTTATCTAGTCTGCCGATTTTAGCAAAACGTCCATTACTGATTGGACTTTATGCTACAACGGCAATCATTGTTTCAGCACACTTTACCGCTTATACCTACATTGAACCCTTTATGGTTCAAATCGGCGAACTCGATCCAAATCTTGCAACGATAATTTTGTTAGTTTTTGGGGTTTCTGGCATTACCGCAAGTGTGATCTTTAACCGCTTATACCGTTTCGGTCCAACTCAATTTATCAGTGGGGCTATGATTTTACTGGCTATATCTTTAACATTTATGCTTGCCTCTGCGAGTTATACCGCCACGATGTTTACCCTTGCTTTTATTTGGGGGATTGGCATCTCTTGTATCGGACTGGCATTACAAATGCGCGTACTACAACTTGCTCCTGATGCAACGGACGTAGCAAGTGCCATTTATTCCGGTATTTTCAATGCAGGTATTGGTGCAGGTGCACTGTTTGGTAACCAAATCGCTCGCCATGTTGGTCTTGAATATATTGGATTTAGCGGTGCAGCATTAGCGATGATTGCACTCGGCATCTTTGTCTTCTTCAATTTCCGCTATCGCGCTCAAAATGTCTAAAAAAATGACCGCACTTACTCAATAAGTGCGGTCATTTTCTTTTCTCTTTTCTAATCGAGATGGAAACAAGCGATTAGCTTACCATCAGGATATTTTTCCAATTTCGGTTGCTCATTTCGACATTTATCGATCGCTTTCCAACAACGCGGATTAAAAGCACAACCTTTTGGCGGATTAATCGGACTTGGTAATTCTCCGGTTAATTTAATCCGCTGGCGACGTAATTCAGGTGACAATCTTGGTGTTGCTGAAAGTAACGCTTGTGTATAAGGATGCTGAGGATTAGCAAAGATCTGCTCTTTTGAGCCCATTTCAACACAGCGGCCTAAATACATCACCATCACCTCATCAGCAATATGCTCAACCACTGAAAGATCATGGGAAATAAACACATAAGATAAACCAAGCTCAGCTTGTAAATCCATCATCAAATTCAGCACTTGCGCACGAACAGATACGTCTAACGCTGAAACAGGTTCATCCGCTACAACCACGTCAGGATCAAGCATTAAACCACGAGCAATCGCGATACGCTGACGTTGTCCGCCCGAAAACATATGTGGATAGCGATCATAAAACTCTGCACGCAATCCCACTTTCGCCATCATGGACAATACTTTTTCTTTACGTTCTTTTGCCGATAGATTAGTATTGATGACTAAAGGCTCTTCCAAAATTGTGCCGATTTTCTTACGCGGATTTAGTGATGCATAAGGGTTTTGAAACACGATTTGGATTTTCTGACGGCGCAATGCTTTCGTTTCGTGATCATTCTCTAAGAAATTTTGCCCGTTGTAGTACAACTCACCTTCTGTCGGTTCTTCTATCATCGTCAAAAGACGGCCTAGTGTCGATTTACCACAACCAGACTCGCCTACCACCGCAAGGGTTTTACCACGTTCTAAGGAAAAAGACACACCATCTAATGCTTTCACTTGCTGTGTTTTAGCAAACATCCCTTTTTTGACAGGATAATATTTCTTCAGCCCAATAGCATTAAGCAATGGTGCATTTTTTTGTGCGACATTAGACATTGCTTGGTTCTCCTTGGGCATTTAATGGGGTGTGACATTTTACTTGTCGATTTCCTATTTGACGCAATTCAGGTTCAACACTTCGACAAAGATCGGTCGCATACGGACAGCGTGGATTTAACAAACAACCTTGTGGGCGATCGTATTTACCTGGCACCACTCCGGGTAAAGATTGTAAACGAGATTTACCCTCTGCAAACTCCGGTAAAGAACGCAATAACGCTTGAGTGTAAGGATGTTTTGGCTCACGGAAAATATCTTCCGCCCGCCCTTCTTCCACTACTTGTCCTGCATACATCACAATAATACGATGTGCCGCTTCTGCGACTAACGCAAGATCATGCGTGATCAGAATCAACGACATACATTCTTTTTGCTGTAACTCAAGTAGCAAATCTACAATTTGTGCTTGAATAGTCACATCCAGTGCTGTGGTTGGTTCATCTGCAATGAGCAATCTCGGTTTACACGCTATCGCCATAGCAATCATAACGCGTTGGCTCATCCCGCCAGAAAGCTGGTGCGGATAAACATCAATTCGCGATTCAGGATCAGGAATACCCACTAAGCGTAATAGCTCTAAGGTGCGTTCACGGCGTTCTTTTTTGCTGCCGCCTTGATGCGCTTTGATGGCTTCCATAATTTGGAAACCTACTGTATAAGCAGGATTTAAGCTTGTCATTGGGTCTTGGAAGATCATAGCTATATCAGCCCCAACTAATTCCCGCTTTTCTTTTGCCGGTAAGCTTAAGAGATCTTTTCCTTCAAATTCTAGGCCTTTCGCTGAAACACGCCCGGGAAAATCAATCAAGCCCATCACTGCAAGGGAACTCACTGATTTCCCCGAGCCAGACTCTCCAACAATGCCTAATACTTCGCCTTGATTAACTTGGTAGCTAATACGATCCACCGCTTTAAAAGGTGCTTTTTCATCACCAAAGTGAACAGAAAGCTCTTTTACATCTAATAATGCCATTCTGCCCCCTATTGTTTTAATTTTGGATCGAGTGCATCACGCAACCCATCACCCATTAAGTTAAATGCTAAAACAAGCGATAAAATTACTAAACCTGGAATGGTAACCAACCAGTTTGCCGCCTGCATAAAGCTACGTGATTCAGATAACATAGTGCCCAATTCCGGTGTTGGTGGTTTTGCGCCGATACCTAAGAAACCTAAAGTCGCTAATTCTAAAATCGCATTAGAAATCCCCATCGTCATTTGTACGATGAGAGGCGCAAGGCAATTCGGTAAAATCACAATAAACATTAAACGTAATACGCTTGCTCCAGCGACCCGAGAAGAAGTGACGTAATCTCTATTTTTCTCGTTTAAGACAGCAGCACGCGTTAAACGTACATAGCTTGGAATTGAAACCACGGCGATCGCCAACGTCGCATTCGTTAAAGAAGGCTCTAAAATTGACACCACCACAATGGTTAAAAGCAAGTTTGGGATAGCCAACATGATGTCAATGAAACGAACAATTAATGTATCTAATACTCCACCATAATAGCCTGCGAGCAAGCCAAGACTCGTTCCTAAAATGCAAGATAAAATGACAATAATGAAACCTGCAAAAACAGAAATGCGCGTACCATAAATAATGCGAGAAAGAATATCTCGCCCAATATCATCTGTACCTAGCAAATAAGCGGAATTACCACCTTCATACCACGCAGGCGGTAACAATAAAGCTGAACGATTTTGTTCGATAGGATCAAAAGGTGCTATCCAAGGGGCAAAAATACTGATTAATGCCACAGCAAGGATAAAAGTGAGCCCAATCACTGCCCCTTTATTTTGTTTGAAATAAAACCAAAACTCCTGCAACGGTGTTCGAGGAGCAAAGGTTTCAATAGATAAAGTTTGTTCCGTCATTAATAAGGCTCCTTATTGATGGCGAATACGTGGGTTTACCACGCCATAAAGTAAATCGATCGTCAAATTCACCACAATAATAATTGTAGCAATAATCAACACGGCGCCTTGTAAGACGGGATAATCGCGATTGGTAATCGCATCAATAATCCATTTACCAATACCCGGCCATGAGAAAATTGTTTCGGTTAAAACTGCACCGGATAATAACTGCCCTACAATCAAGCCCACGACTGTCACAACAGGGATGAGCGCATTGCGCAATGCGTGAAAAATTACAATTCGGGTATAACTTAAGCCTTTAGCTTTTGCAGTACGAATATAATCTTCCCCTAATACTTCCAACATTGAAGAACGTGTCATTCGGGTAATCACTGCAAGTGGAATGGTACCTAACACAATAGCTGGTAGAATCAATGACTTAACTGCATTTTCAAAAGCACCTGGTACACCTGAAAGCCAAGTATCGATTAACATAAAACCGGTTGGTGTATCGATCCAGAAACTGTCTTCTAAACGTCCCCCTTGTGGCAAACCAAACCAAGGTGAAACATATAAGATCAAAATTAATCCCCACCAGAAAATTGGCATGGAATAACCCGTTAAGGACATGGTTGTTACGGTATGAGAAATCCAACTATCTTTCTTGACGGCCGCAATCGTTCCGAGCGTAATACCCGCAATTAACGACCAAAATAGCGCAAAGAAAGCTAATTCAAACGTGGCAGGAAAGAGTGTGAAAAACTCAGTCAGAACAGGTTGTCGAGTACGGAATGATTCACCGAAATCGCCTTGTATTACATTACCAATATAATTGAAATATTGCTGATACAACGGTAAATCCAGGCCAAGTTGCTTCATCATTTGTTGATGAACTTCGGGTGTTAAACCTCGCTCTCCCATCATAATCTCCACAGGATCACCCGGAATAAAATGAATGAGAGCAAAAGTCACAAAAGTAATGGCGATAAAGGTAGGAATCACCATTAAAATACGTTTTAAAATAAATTTAAACATCTACTTCCCACATGATAAAAGTGCGGTCGTTTCTGCGAACGTTTTCGCACTGACATATTGAATATGAACACTAGTATTCATACTCGTTGCAATAAAATCCTCCCGATTCTACCGCACTTTTTCTAATTTTGCCAAATGCGCAATCAGCCACTTAATGCCTTGAGCTTGGAAAGCAATTTGTAAACGGGTGTTATTATCTGAGCCTTCAACGTTTATCACTGTGCCAAAACCAAACTTTTCATGTTTCACTTTTTGCCCCATTTTCCATTCATTTTCTGGCAAACTCGTACTTAAACTTCCTACTTTCGCTTGGTTTAATGCTCGAGTCACCGTTCCGCGCAAACGGATTTCTTGAATACACTCTGATGGCAATTCTGTGATAAATCGCGAAGGCAAATGACGTTCTTCTTTCGTATAAACACGACGGCTTTCCGCATAACAAATGGTGAGTTTTTGCTTCGCTCGAGTAATGCCCACATAAGCAAGACGGCGTTCTTCCTCCAAACGACCAGGCTCTTCAAATGAACGGAAACTTGGGAATACGCCCTCTTCTACCCCCACCATAAATACGCGCGGGAATTCCAAGCCTTTTGCTGAGTGTAAGGTCATCATTTCCACACAAGATTGATGCGGTGAAGCCTGCTCTTCTCCCGCTTCTAAAGAAGCATGAGTTAAAAAGGCGGTAAGATCGGTCATATCCTCTGCTTCATCAGGTTTGATAAATTCTCGGGTTGCCGTCACCAATTCTTCTAAGTTTTCAATACGTACTTCACCTTTCTCGCCTTTTTCCTGTTTATACATATCGTATAAGCCAGAATGTTTAATCACGAAATCAGTTTGTGCAAACAGTGGCATTTCGGTTGTATCAACCTGTAAAGAATTAATCAACTCTTGGAAACGAAGCAATGCGGTTGAAGCACGTCCCGTTAGCATATTTTCTTGTGTGGCCACCTGCACTGCTTGCCATAAGGTAATTTGACGTTCACGGGTTAAATTTCGTAACACATCTAAAGTACGATCGCCAATACCACGCGTAGGTGTATTAATCACACGTTCAAACGCGGCGTCATCTTGACGATTATTAATTAAGCGTAAATACGCCAATGCATCTTTAATTTCTTGGCGTTCGAAGAATCGCATCCCGCCATAAATCCGATAAGGAATTTGGCAACGAATCAAGGCTTCTTCAATAACACGAGATTGGCTATTACTACGATATAAAACAGCACAATCATCTAATTTCCCACCGTCATCTACCCAATTTTGGATTTGAGACGCCACAAATTTAGCTTCATCTAACTCATTAAATGCCGCATAAATACCCACTGGCTCACCCATTTCACCGTCGGTCCATAAATTCTTACCGAGGCGATCACTATTATTCGAAATAAGTTGGTTGGCACTTTTCAGAATATTGCCGGTAGAACGATAATTTTGCTCCAAACGAATAGTTTCAGCGTTGAAATCTTTTAGGAATTTTTGAATATTTTCGACTTGCGCACCACGCCATCCATAAATGGATTGGTCATCATCGCCCACAATCATCACTTTACCCGTATTACCGGCAAGAATTTTGATCCAGGCATATTGGATTTTATTGGTATCTTGAAACTCATCCACCAAAATGTGCTGAAAACGTTGCTGATAACGTTGCAAAATCACGGGCTTTTTAGCAAATAATTCATACGCACGAATTAATAATTCAGCAAAATCCACCAAGCCTGCACGATCACAAGTATCTTGATAAATTTGATAAATCTTAATCCACTCTTTTTCCTGACGATCACCAAAATCATTAATATCTTGCGGTCTTAAACCTTCATCTTTTTTATTATTGATATACCAGCACGCTTGTTTGGGTGGAAATGCTTTATCATCATAATTGTGCAATTTCATCAAGCGTTTTACTAAACGAAGTTGGTCTTCAGAATCCAAAATCTGGAAATCTTGTGGCAAGTTTACATCTAAATGGTGAGCGCGTAATAATCGATGGGCAATGCTATGGAATGTGCCAATCCACATACCAAATAGATTCGATTGAGAATGTTTAGATAAGGTATCTTGAATACGATGGCGCATTTCAGCAGCGGCTTTATTGGTAAAGGTGACCGCCATAATGCTGCCTTCAGAAATATTTTCTACGGCAATCAACCAAGCAATACGATGAGTCAAGACGCGAGTTTTACCACTTCCAGCCCCCGCAAGCACAAGGTAATTGCCAAGTGGTGCTGCCACTGCTTCACGTTGTTTATCATTCAAGCCATCAAGTAATTCTGAAATATCCATTGCTCTTATTTTAATCTGGTTAAATTTACAGGGATTATAGTGGGAATTATATTTTTAAACAACCTGATATTTACAAATTTACTCCACCCCTTTATATTAGCAATATCAAATAATTACTAAACATTGACGAAGTTAAAGGAGACACAATGTCAATTAAAACAACGCTAAAATTAACCGCACTTTCAGCCCTAGCTGCGCTTGCGTACACTTCTCATGCACAGGCTGAAGGAAAGCTTACTGTCTATTGCAGCGTACAAAACGTAGTATGCGAAAAAGTTACTCAAGCCTTTAGTAAAAAATACAATGTAGATGCACAATTTGTGCGTAATAGTACAGGCGTCGTATTAGGCAAAATTAAAGCTGAAAAAGAAAACCCACAAGCTGATTTCTGGTTTGGTGGCACGATTGAACCCCATCTTCAAGCCGCAGAATTAGGCTTACTTGAATCCTATCGCTCCCCATTACAAAAAGACATCATGCCACAGTTTAAATCTTTAATGGAACAACGTGGTAATTTCACCTCTGTTATTTACTTAATGGAACTTGGCATTGGGGTCAATACTAAAAAATTAAAAGAATTGAATATTCCAGCGCCAAAATGTTATGCGGATCTAATAAAACCTGAATATCAAGGCCAGATTCAATATCCCGATCCACGTGTTTCAGGTACGGGTTACTCACTTATAAGTACGTTTTCCACATTATGGGGAGAAGAAAAAGCCTTTGACTATCTGAAAAAACTAGAACCCAATCTTATGCAACATACCAAAACAGGCCTTGCCAGCAACTATTTGGCTAACGGTACCGTGGCGATTGATTTAGGTTTTATGTTGGTTTACCCACGTGAGAAGAAAAATGGTGCACCAGTTGAAGGCATTTTACCATGCGAAGGCGTAGGCTATTCTTTAGGCGGGGCAAGCATCATTAAAGGATCTAGAAACCTTGATAATGCTAAACTGTTTATGGATTTCGTGCTAAGTAAAGAAGCGCAAGAAATTCCTTGGAAAGAATCAGACTCTTATCAACTTCCAACCAATATCCATGCAGAACCTGCACCAGGTCTCCTTCCGGCTAGTAAGTTAAAACTGGTGGATATTGATTTTATGAAATTTGGTACGGATCAAGAAGGCAAACGCCTGACTCAACGTTGGGTTTCTGAAGTACTCTTAGAGGGTAAATCGCCAAAAGAATAAACGGAATAAAAAAAAGTGCGGTCAAAATAAGAATGTTTTGACCGCAATTGTTTTTATTGATTCTTAGATAAACAATACTCTTGAATACTTTGCCAAGTTAGATTCTTATAATGATGATAAACAGGATGGAAAATTGTTTCGTCTTTATATTCAGGTATCCAAGGCTTTCTATCTGTTATATAGTGAATAATCAATGGAGATTCAGTTACTAATGGTAAAAATGTGAAGTTATAGTGAGCTTGAACATTATAGCGAACATCAATTCTTAGCCAGCGATTAAATAGAACAAAGTTCAAAATATCTTGATCTGCGTAGAGTACATCTGAATAATATAATGCTGTAGCTAACAGTTTACTCGTCATATTTTCTTCTCTACATTTTACTAAATCCCATAATATTACACCTGCATTAAAATAAGGTTTGAAATTTTCTCCACCTCGGTAAGAAATACATGATTCTAGTTCTTTGGGCGTGTTTAAAACATACCAGTGAGGTGTATTTTCATTTGATAAATTATAGTCATCAATCGCCGCAATCGGACAGCCTTTCATATCAACATGAAATAAATTTGATAATGA
The DNA here is from genome assembly GCF_041433495.1 of Haemophilus sp. 27098_8_127. Lineage (NCBI taxonomy): Bacteria > Pseudomonadati > Pseudomonadota > Gammaproteobacteria > Pasteurellales > Pasteurellaceae > Haemophilus > Haemophilus sp. 27098_8_127. The sequence goes on along the minus strand of NZ_JAPWBP010000003.1, from coordinate 272,922 downwards.
TGAATTTACAACAACATCGCTATCTAAATAAAGCACTCGATCTTTTTGAATTAATTCTGGAATTAAGAATCGAGCATAAGTGAGTTCATTAACATGTTTTAATTTATTAGGTAGTTGTTTTATGATTTCATTGATAGCTAATGAATTGGGCATTATTTTTTGGTTTAAACGTTGAATATTTGGGTTAGCCTCATTTAGCCAAATAGGTGAAAGTTGATTATTAAACTTCGCGAGATTTTGAGCCTGAGTAATCAACCAATCTTCTGGAATATCTGTATGAATAATATAGATATACACCTGAGAGTTATGGTAGCAGATAGATTTTAATAAGGTTTCAAGTGGTTCTAGGTAATTTTTATCTGCACAAAGTGCAATATTAATTTTATTGGTTGTCATATTATTCCAATTTTACAGTTAAAATTTCTGAAAACATCATCAAAGGATTAGAATTCCCTATAAAAACTAAGCTAAAACCAATCGCTCTTTCCCAGAATAAATATTGGCTTTTCCTGAGCGAGCAAAGCCGATAAGGGAAAGATTGTGTTGTTCAGCCATATTGACAGCAAGATCTGTCGCAGCAGAAATCGCGACAAGTAACTCGATGCCACAAGCGACCGATTTTTGAACCATTTCATAACTAGCTCGGCTCGAAACAAGTACGAATCCTTGTGGTTGATTCTGCTTAGTATGCCAGCCGATTAATTTATCTAGCGCTACATGTCGCCCGACATCCTCTCGAATCGCCAGTAAATTACCGGATAAATCAAAAAAGGCCGCGGCATGTGTTGCTCCTGTTTCTTTTCCGAGTGCTTGATTGGCTTGTAATTGTTCTAAACAGCCATCTAATAAATTTAAATTAAATTGAAAAGTGCGGTCTAATTTTGGCAATTTTTTATAAACTTGTGAGATTTGTTCTGTGCCGCAAATGCCACATCCTGTTCTGCCTGTTAATGTTCGACGATGATCTTTTAATGCCACAAATTGACGGCTAGATAATTCAATTTGCACTTCAATACCATTGCATACTTCCACCACATCAATGCCATAAATATCTGCTTTTTTCTCAATAATACCTTCTGCGAGTGAAAAGCCTAAAGCAAAATCCTCTAAATCTCGTGGAGAACACATCATGACGGTATGTGCAATACCATTATAGACAAGAGAAACAGGGACTTCCGCAGCCAAACTATCTTGTTTTTCCACTAAAAGTGCGGTCGAATTTTCAGATGTTTTTTTAAAAAAATTAATTGTTTTTTGGATTATCCAGTGCATTATTTTTTCCCAATAAAATGACTGCTGTAAAAATGTTACTTTTTTTTAACAAAAAATGTTTGTTTTGTGATCTAGCTCAAGTTTTAAAGCGATTATAACATGTTTTGATTATAGATTTTCGGTTAAAAAATAGTTAAAATCGCCTCTGTTTAAATTGGTCATTATTATAATCAATTTAATGGTTGATACGTTATTTTAACGAAATCAAATAAATTATCTACACGAATTTATACTATCAAAATATCTTAACGGTTCGCCGTTATGAAGGAGTGATTATGCAGGTCTCTAGACGTAAGTTCTTTAAGATCTGTGCAGGTGGTATGGCGGGGACGTCTGCGGCAATGTTGGGCTTTGCACCAGCATCTGTTTTAGCAGCACCACGTGAGTACAAATTATTACGGGCGTTTGAATCCCGTAACACCTGTACATATTGTTCTGTAAGCTGTGGTATGTTGCTATATAGCACAGGTAAACCTTACGATTCCTTAAGCAGCCACACAGGTACCAATACCCGTTCTAAATTATTCCACCTTGAAGGTGACCCAGACCATCCAATAAGCCGTGGTGCGTTGTGTCCGAAAGGTGCAGGTGCGTTAGACTATGTTAATAGTGAAAGTCGCGTACTATATCCTGAATATCGTGCACCAGGTTCTGACAAGTGGGAACGTATTTCTTGGAAAGATGCAATCAAACGCATTTCTCGCCTACTAAAAGATGACCGTGATGCCAACTTTGTTGAAAAAGATGCAAGTGGCAAAACTGTTAACCGTTGGACAACTACAGGTATTATGACCGCCTCTGCTACGAGTAATGAGGCCGCTCTTCTTACCCATAAATGGGTGCGGATGTTGGGCATGGTGCCGATGTGTAACCAAGCGAATACTTGACACGGACCAACGGTAGCAAGTCTTGCTCCATCATTTGGTCGCGGTGCCATGACAAACAACTGGGTTGACATCAAAAACGCCAATCTTATTATCGTTCAAGGCGGTAACCCTGCTGAAGCTCACCCTGTTGGCTTCCGTTGGGCGATCGAAGCGAAGAAAAACGGTGCAAAAATCATCGTAGTTGATCCTCGCTTTAACCGTACAGCGTCTGTAGCTGACCTTCATGCGCCAATTCGTTCTGGTACTGATATCGCATTCTTAATGGGTGTGATCCGTTACCTATTGGAAACCAATCAAATCCAACACGAATACGTTAAACACTATACCAATGCTTCATTCTTAATTGATGAAGGCTTCAAATTTGAAGATGGTTTATTCGTAGGTTTTGATGAAGAAAAACACGCTTACGATAAATCAAAATGGAATTACCAATTTGATGAAAATGGTTTTGCCAAACGTGATATGACCTTACAAGATCCACGTTGTGTGATTAATATCTTGAAAGATCACGTCTCTCGCTATACCCCAGAAATGGTTGAGCGTATCACAGGCGTCAAACAAAAAACCTTCTTACAAATCTGTGAAGAGATTGGTAAAACCTCTGCTCCAAACAAAACTATGACGCACTTATATGCGTTAGGTTTAACTGAGCATACAATTGGTACACAAAACATTCGCTCAATGGCAATGATCCAATTACTCTTAGGTAACATGGGTATGCCAGGCGGCGGTATTAATGCATTGCGTGGACACTCAAACGTTCAAGGTACAACAGATATGGGCTTATTGCCGATGTCTTTACCAGGTTATATGCGTCTACCAAATGACAAAGATAGCTCTTACGAACAATACATTAATGCGATTACGCCAAAAGATATCGTACCGAACCAAGTAAACTACTATCGTAATACGTCGAAATTCTTCGTCAGTATGATGAAAACGTTCTATGGTGATAAAGCAACCAAAGAAAATGGTTGGGGCTTCGATTTCTTACCAAAAGCAGACCGCTTATACGACCCTATCACTCATGTTAAGTTAATGAATGATGGCAAATTGAACGGTTGGATTTTACAAGGTTTCAACGTATTAAACTCATTACCGAACAAAAACAAAACTGTTGCAGGTATGAGCAAATTGAAATTCTTAATCGTAATGGATCCGCTTCAAACTGAATCTTCTGAATTCTGGAAAAACTTTGGTGAATCAAACGATGTAAACCCAGCAGATATTCAAACTGAAGTATTCCGTTTACCAACTACTTGTTTCGCAGAAGAAGATGGCTCTATTTCCAACTCTGGTCGTTGGGCACAATGGCACTGGAAAGGCTGTGACCAACCAGGTGAAGCACTACCAGATGTTGATATTCTTTCTATGATTCGTGAAGAAATGCATCACCTTTATCAAAAAGAAGGTGGTCGTGGTATCGAATCTTTCGAAGCGATGACTTGGAATTATGCTCAGCCGCATTCACCAAGCTCCACAGAGTTAGCAAAAGAATTAAATGGTTATGCCCTTGAAGATCTTTTAGATGCAAACGGTAATGTGGTTTATAAGAAAGGTCAATTACTTAACGGATTCGCTCACTTACGTGATGATGGTACTACTTCATCAGGTAACTGGCTCTATGTGGGACAATGGACTGAAAAAGGTAACCAAATGGCAAACCGTGACAATTCTGACCCTTCAGGTTTAGGTTGTACATTAGGTTGGGGCTTCGCATGGCCAGCAAACCGCCGTGTTCTTTATAGCCGTGCTTCACTTGATATCAACGGTAATCCTTGGGATAAACACCGTCAATTAATCAAATGGAACGGTAAAAACTGGAACTGGCATGATGTGGCTGACTATGGTACACAACCACCTGGTTCTGATGCGGGTCCATTCATTATGTCTGCAGAAGGTGTAGGCCGTTTATTTGCAGTAGATAAAATTGCAAATGGTCCAGTGCCTGAGCACTATGAACCAATTGAAAGCCCAATTGATACTAATCCACTGCATCCAAGTGTCGTCTCTGATCCGACTGTTCGTATTTATAAAGAAGACCGTGAATTTATCGGTTCAAACAAAGATTTCCCTTATGTGGCAACCACTTATCGTTTGACCGAGCACTTCCACAGTTGGACGGCTCAATCTGCGTTAAATATCATCGCCCAACCACAACAATTTGTGGAAATCGGTGAAAAATTAGCTGCAGAAAAAGGCATCCAAAAAGGTGATATGGTGAAGATTACTTCTCGCCGTGGCTACATTAAAGCCGTCGCAGTCGTAACGAAACGTTTGAAAGATTTAGAAGTCGACGGACGTACCGTACACCATATAGGTCTTCCAATTCACTGGAACATGAAAGCCTTAAATGGTAAAGGTAACCGTGGTTTCTCCACCAATACCTTATCACCATCTTGGGGTGAAGCAGTCACTCAAACACCAGAATATAAAACATTCTTGGTAAACATTGAGAAAGCGGAGGCATAATATGGCAGGAAGTGGTCAAGGCGTTCAATCGCAAGACATTATCAAGGTCTCCGCTACGTCTGGTTTTACGCCGGCACCTCAAGCGCGAGATCATAAAGTTGAAGTAGCAAAATTAATCGACGTATCCACCTGTATCGGTTGTAAAGCCTGTCAGGTGGGCTGTTCAGAGTGGAATGATATCCGTTCTGACGTCAATGCAAAATGTGTGGGGATCTACGATAACCCAGTAGATCTCAATGCAAAAGCATGGACGGTAATGCGCTTTAACGAAGTAGAAGAAAATGATCGTTTAGAATGGTTAATCCGTAAAGATGGTTGTATGCACTGTTCAGAACCAGGCTGTTTAAAAGCTTGTCCTGCACCAGGTGCAATCATCCAATATGCGAACGGTATCGTGGATTTCCAATCTGATAAATGTATCGGTTGTGGTTACTGTATTGCAGGTTGTCCGTTCAACATTCCACGTATGAACCCTGAAGACAACCGCGTGTACAAATGTACCCTTTGTGTGGATCGTGTTTCTGTAGGCCAAGAACCGGCTTGCGTGAAAACATGTCCAACCGGTGCAATTCGTTTTGGTTCTAAAGAAGAAATGAAACTTTACGCAGAACAACGTGTTGCTGACTTAAAATCACGTGGTTACGAAAATGCAGGTATCTACGACCCTGAAGGCGTAGGTGGTACGCATGTTATGTATGTACTTCATCATGCAGATAAACCAGAACTTTATTCAGGATTACCAAAAGATCCTCAAATCGACCCAACAGTTACCTTGTGGAAAGATATCTTGAAACCGGTAGCCGCTGTGGCAATGGGTGGTTTAGCGCTTGCTGAAATTGGTCACTACTTAGCTGTAGGTCCAAACGTAGAAGAAGACGTGGAAGATCATCACCACGAATTTGAAGAAGAAGATAGAAAAGGGGGCAAAGATGAGTAAGATTGAGATTAGCAATGATACTCGAATCATTCGTCACAGAACGCCTGCTCGTTTTAGCCACTGGCTACTCGTAATCTGCTTCTTTATGACGATGTTCACTGGTGTGGCTTTCTTCTTCCCAGATTTTGCATGGTTAACTGAGATTTTAGGTACCCCGCAACTGGCGCGAGCAATTCACCCGTTCACCGGTATCATTATGTTTGTTGCCTTTATTTTCCTTGGCTATCTTTACTGGGATCACAATATTCCAGAGAAAAACGATATCCGCTGGTTAAAAGGCATGCTTGAAGTATTGAAAGGAAATGAACACGCTGTTGCTTATAATGGTAAGTATAACCTTGGTCAAAAAATGTTATTCTGGACATTGAACTTGGCGATGGTTACCTTGCTTGTAACCGGCATCATTATGTGGCGTCAATATTTCTCACACTACTTCTCTATCCCAGTGTTGCGTTTTGCGATTTTACTTCACTCACTAAGTGCATTCATGTTGTTCACCGGTATCTTGGTACACATGTACATGGCATTCTGGGTGAAAGGCTCCATTCGTGGTATCGTGGAAGGTTGGGTAACCGTTCGCTGGGCGAAAAAACACCACCCTAAATGGTATAACGACGAAGTACTTCCTGAGCTAGAAGAAGATCTTAAAAACGAAGCTGAAGGTAAAAAAGTAAAAACCAAAGCATTGTTCAAAGGTATCAATGGCTAAAATCAAAAAGTGCGGTTAAAATGACCGCACTTTTTCTTATCAAAACTTAAGAGACTATTATGAGTATCAAAATCTTATCTGCAGACGAAATCAAACAAAAAACGAATTCATACGATATTCCGCCTGTTTTGTTTGCTAACCCTAAAAATCTTTATCAACGTCGTGCAAAACGTTTAAGAGAATTAGCGAAAGATCATCCATTGGCTGATTATTTACTCTTTGCTGCAGATGTTGTGGAAAGCCAATTAAGCGTATTTGAAAAAAATCCATTAGAAAAACAGCATTTCGATAATTTAGATGAACTTGAACCGTTAAATACTAAAACATTTAAACGCTCAAGCATTTGGATTGAATATCTCAAAGAAATTTTACATAGCATAAAACCAAAAGCAAATGAACAGGTTCTTACTACCATTGAAAATCTTGAAAAAGCCTCAGAGAAAGAGCTTGAAGAGATGGCTAGTCATCTTTTAAACCAAGAATTTAATTTAGTGAGCACAGATAAAGCTGTCTTTATCTGGGCGGCACTTTCTCTTTATTGGTTACAATTGGCTCAACAAATTCCTCATAACAGCCGCCAAGAAGGCACAGATAACCTACATTACTGCCCTGTTTGTGGTTCTGCTCCTGTTGCAAGTGTGGTGCATATCGGCACATCACAAGGTTTACGCTATTTGCACTGCAATCTCTGTGAAAGTGAGTGGAATTTAGTGCGCGCACAATGCACAAACTGCAATGAGCACAAAAATCTTGAAATGTGGTCATTAAATGAAGAGCTTGCTCTTGTTCGTGCTGAAACCTGTGGTGATTGCCAAAGCTACTTAAAAATCATGTTCCAAGAAAAAGATCCGAACGTTGAAGCGGTAGCGGATGATTTGGCATCTATTTTCTTAGATATTGAAATGGAAGAAAAAGGCTTCGCACGCAGTGGATTAAATCCATTTGCCTTCCCAGCAGAAGAAGTGTAATGTCTTACTTTTAAGATAAACAAAGTGCGGTCAAAATTGACCGCACTTTTGCATTCTAGAGATAACATGCCATCACAACAGCATTTTCTCGTCCACCATCAGGTTTTGGGTAATAATTCTTACGAATATCAACCTCATTAAATCCCAGCTTTTCATAAAGAAAACGAGCGGGATTCGATTCACGTACTTCCAGCCAAAGGGTTTGAATGCCTTTCTCTTTCAGCTTATCCATTAAACCTTGCAATAAAAACGAACCGTAGCCCTTTCCTTGTTGAACCGGATCTATCGCAATATTGAATAATGTGGCTTCATCTAATACCGTCTGGCAAATGGCAAAACCAAGCACTTGCTCTTTTTCCACTAATTTCAAATTGAGATAACGCTCGCCGACATTATTTTTCAATGTTCCCAATGACCAAGGCACAAGGTGTGCAGCTTGTTCAATTTCATATAAGCGATCCATATCGCATTCTTCAATAGGAAAAAGAGAAGGCATAATTAAATTTGTTGGATTTGTTGCCAAAGCTCACGCTTAGCTTGACTGTCTTGATGGAATTGTTGCCAATCAACAGAGTGATAAACACGCTCTGCATTTAAGCAATAAGGCAAAGTGCGGTCGATTTCATCTGCATTTACAGCTAATAACCAATACCGCACAGAATGTTGTAATGTGATATGTTGAATTTGATCGAAATTCAGGCAAAGGCAATCTTCTTTGTTTAACTCGAGTGCGAGTCGAACATCTGAAAAAAGCGGGGAGTTAGATACATTATCTTTTGCCACCACAATAAATTTCACTTGTTCAGAAACACTCACACCGACCGCCCCTTGTAATACTTCTGGACGATGGAGCTGCCAACGGGTTATCCCCATTTCATTTAAAAGAAGATTGTGTCTATCCATAGATTAACGAGCGATAGTATCTAGCGGATAATCTCTTAAACCTTTAACAATTGCTTGTTCTTGCGCTTCGGTTGGTTTTTCTTGATACGCTTTTAAACTACGGAAAGAAAGAATGTTTTTCGCTTGATAAATCACAGCGATAAAACGTTGGAAATCTTTACCATCACAAGCATAGTAAACATCTGAGGCGCTACCAATTGTTTTTAACTCACATACTTTTTTGTTTGCATCAAGATATTTTGTCGTTAATGCAGGAACATGAGAAACATCTTTTAAATAATAAGTTTCGCTCATGATGAATTTACGATTGCTACGATCTACATTCGCCGCTCCACTTAAGAAACGCGGATCTTCTGATTTATCAAAAGCTTTCGTTTGTTTATAGAATTTTTCGCCGTTGAAAGTGACTTCTTGGTTACCTTTTTTGATACGCTCAAACTGTGCATCTAAGCTTTGCGCTTGTGCAGCAGGTAATTCAACTTTTGAGCTTGTTGTTGGTAAGGTTGAAGTTTTTTGTTTGCTACCTTGAAGTTGCTCGAGTAATTGACAGCCAGACAATAAACTTGCCATTGCGACTGCGGTGATGATTTTTTTCATAAATAATTCCTTAATAAATACGTTTAAATCGTTTTCTTTTGTTAGAATAACGCGTAATTTTAACCAATAAACCACAGGATTTAAAGCGTGATTTCTCTCGAAAGCGAAGTTTTACAACGCCATCTTCCCCTTTTTAGCGATAAATCAATTCTTCTTGCCGGCGGCATTAATGATGATTTTTCTCAAACATTGCAAAAACATTGCCAATCCGTGCAGGTTTGGAGTTGGTATTTTGATTATGCCAAAACCCAAAGTGCGGTCAATTTTGAGGTTGAATTTCAGCCACAAGCAGATTTGATTATTTATTATTGGACGAAGAATAAACAAGAAGTGAATTTTCAGCTGATGCAACTACTCGCCAAAAGTAAAATTGGTCAAGAAGTGTTGATTATCGGTGAAAATCGTTGTGGTGTCCGCTCTGCTGAAAAACTGCTTGAACCTTATGGTGAAATTGGCAAAATCGATTCAGCGCGTCGTTGCGGTTTATACCATTTTTCCTTACAAAAACAACCGCTCTTCGATCTTCAATCTTATTGGAAATGCTACCAAAATGATGCATTAGGCGATCTCCGTATTTACAGCTTGCCGGGTGTATTCAGTGCCAATGAACTTGATAGCGGAACATCACTTCTACTTTCCACCCTAACATCGCCAATTCAAGGCAAAGTATTAGATGTTGGTTGCGGTGCGGGTGTCATTGGTTCCATGATCAAAAAACATCACCCTAAAGCGGATGTCACAATGACTGATATTCATGCAATGGCAATTCAATCCGCTCGCCAAACGCTTGCTGAAAATCAACTTGAAGGTCAGGTTATCGCAAGCGATGTGTTTTCCCACATTGAGGGAAAATTTGATCTAATCATTTCAAACCCGCCTTTCCACGATGGAGTTGATACCGCTTATCGTGCGGTGAAAGAACTTATTCAACAAGCAAAATGGCATTTAACGGCAGGTGGAGAACTGCGTATCGTTGCTAATGCATTTCTTCCCTATCCCGATTTATTAGCACAACATTTCGGGAAATTTGAAGTCCTTGCTCAAACCACCAAATTTAAAGTGTATTCCGTGAGAAATTAAGGAGAAAACAATGTTTGTAACCAGTTCAGCCATTCAAAATGGTGCCTTTGAAGATAAATATGGTAAACGCGGCACACAATTTAGCCCAAATGGTATGCCAACCTACTCTATCCCGTTTGAAATTCATGATGCACCTCAAGGCACTAAATCCTTTGCAGTTGTCTTAGAAGATAAAGACGCAATTACTGCAAGTGGCTTTGTGTGGATTCATTGGCTTATTGCAGATCTTGAACGTACAGTTATTCAAGAAAATGAAAGCCAAACCGCAACAGATTATGTGCAAGGTGCAAACACTTGGGCGAGTAAATTAGGTCAATTTGATATTGAAGAAGCCTCATTCTATGGCGGTATGGCACCACCAAACTGTTTACATCGTTACGAGCTTATTGTGTATGCGCTCGATACTAAACTAAACCTCAAACCAGGATTCCGTTTTAATGATCTGCATTTTGCGATGCAAGGGCATATTTTGGATCAAGCTGTGATAATGGGCACCTATGATGTTTAATCATTTATAGCTCATCCTAAAAATGCCATAAAAAATGACCGCACTTCGATAAAGTGCGGTCATTTCTTTTAGGATTTTATAATGTAATTTTATTTGTATCTTTTACTAATTTCGCGTGCGCTTTTTTCTGCTCTTTCATTTTCGCGCTCACTTCTCGACGTTGAGTAGAAAGATCCGCATTACGAATATTATAGTCATCTACACGACTTTCATAGTCATCACGCATATTTTCGATAATCGCACGAACATCTTCAATGCTCATATCGTCACGGATATATTGATTTAAGTTATCTAATAATAAGACACGTTTTTGGTTATCACGAATTTTACGGTTGTTGTCTTCAATGTCACGCTTAAGTTTATTTTTTAAACGATATAAACGCACATACTCTAATACTTCTTGGAAGGATTTATTTACATTTCCCATGATCGACTCTCTCAAAGTTAAAAACAAACTTCAGGTAATGTAGCCTTTTTTTTCGTCCCCGTCAAAAGCTTAAATTTAAATTGATGGATTAGATCAAAAAACTGTTTGATTTAGTTGATTATCCTATTCGGTAGTGGTAAAAATGAAGAATCTATTCAAAATAAAATAAGGAAACACAATGTCAAAAGTCTTTAATTTTAGTGCTGGTCCGGCCATGATTTTCCCTGAGGTACTACACAAAGCACAAGCTGAGCTAACTAACTGGCTTGGTCAAGGTGTGTCTGTGATGGAAGTCAGCCACCGTGGCAAATATTTTATGGAATTGATAGCTCAAGCCGAAAAAGATCTGCGTGAAGTGTATAACATTCCAGATAATTATCGCGTGTTATTCCTACAAGGTGGCGCACGTGGTCAATTTGCAGCATTACCGATGAACTTAATTGGAGAGAAAGGCAAAGCACTTTACTTAAATAGCGGTCACTGGTCTGCAACCGCTGCGAAAGAAGCGCGTAACTTTGCTGAAATTGATGAAATTACCATTGTGGAAAATGGTGAGCATACACGCATTACCAACCTTGATTTCAGTGATATTGCGGAACAATACGATTACATTCACTATTGCCCAAATGAAACCATCAGCGGTGTGGAAATTTTTGATGTACCGAATGTGGGTAATGCGGTACTTGTAGCCGATATGTCATCTAATGTGCTCTCTCGCGAAATTGATATTAGCAAATTTGGTGTCATTTACGCGGGTGCACAAAAAAATCTTGGCCCAGCAGGGATTACACTTGTGATTATTCGCGATGATTTAATTGGTCATGCTCGCCAAGCAACCCCATCAATTTGGAATTATGCAACACAGCGTGATGCTGATTCCATGATCAATACCCCACCAACCTTTGCGTGGTATCTCTGTTCATTGGTTTTCAAACACATTCAAGCAATTGGCGGCTTAAAAGAAATTGCAAAACGTAATGCCGTGAAAGCACAAACCCTTTATGACTACATTGATAGCAGTAAACTCTATCGTAACATAGTGGCTAAAGAAAACCGTTCAACCATGAATGTAACATTCGTAACAGGTAATCCAGAGCTTGATGCTAAATTTGTTGCAGAATCTACAGCTGCCGGTCTTCAAGCTTTAAAAGGTCACAAAGTATTAGGTGGTATGCGCGCCTCTATCTATAACGCGATGCCATTAGAAGGCGTACAAACGCTCATTGAATTCATGAAAAAATTTGAAGCTGAAAACAGCTAATTATCTGATTAACTAAACTCAACGTGCGGGCTGAAAGGCCCGCTCGTCTTTATAAGGAAAGCATATGCAATACATCAACGTCGCCAATCAAGGCGTAAAATCTCTTTCGCCTTATCAAGCGGGGAAACCAATCGAAGAACTCGAACGCGAATTAGGCATTACTAATATCGTTAAACTTGCCTCAAATGAAAACCCTTTCGGTTTTCCTGAAAGTGCGAAAAAAGCCATTCAAGCCCAACTTGATCATTTAACTCGTTATCCTGATGCGAATGGTTTTGAACTTAAAGCGACTATTGCAAAAAAATTTGGTGTGCAACCAAACCAAATCACCCTTGGCAATGGTTCTAACGATTTATTAGAGCTCTTTGCTCATACCTTTGCGGGTGAGCATGATGAAGTGATTTATTCACAATATGCTTTTATTGTTTACCCTTTAGTGACCAAAGCCATTAATGCCGTCGCAAAAGAAATTCCAGCTAAGAATTGGGGTCATGATTTAAACGGATTTTTGACCGCACTTTCAGATAAAACCAAGCTGATTTTTATTGCCAATCCAAACAATCCAACGGGGAATTTCTTAACGGAAGCAGAATTGGATGCCTTCTTAGCCAAAGTGCCTGAAAATGTGATTGTGGTATTAGATGAGGCTTATACCGAATTTACTCATCCAAGCGAACGCGTTAATTCTTTTACATTACTGGAAAAATACCCGAATCTTATCGTTTCACGCTCACTATCGAAAGCTTATGGACTTGCGGGTTTACGTATTGGCTACGCGGTCTCTAATCCTGAAATTGCAGATTTATTAAATCGTGTTCGTCAGCCATTTAACTGTAATAGTCTTGCTTTGACCAGTGCGATTGCGGTGATGAGCGATGATGCCTTTGTCGAAAAAGTGGCTGAGAACAATCACCAAGAAATGAAACGTTATGAGGCCTTCTGTCAACAATATGGTTTAGACTTTATTCCATCTAAAGGTAACTTTATTACCATTGATTTTAAACAACCGGCCGCACCAATTTATGATACATTATTACGTGAAGGCGTCATTGTTCGTCCTATTGCTGGTTATGGCATGCCAAATCACTTACGTATCAGTATTGGCTTACCACGAGAAAATGACAAATTTTTTACTGCACTTAAAAAAGTGCTTAATTTAGGAAATGAAAAATAGGAGCTTTTATGACTCAAGTAACAATGATGGGTAATCCCATTGAAGTAAGCGGCAACTTTCCCCAAAAAGGAGAGAAAGTGACTGCACTTACGCTCACCAATAAAGAACTCGCTGACGTCACGCTTGATACTTATGCAGGAAAACGCAAAGTTTTAAATATTTTCCCAAGTATTGATACAGATGTATGTGCAACTTCTGTTCGCAAATTCAATCAACAAGCAGCTAATTTAAAAAATGCTGTGGTACTTTGCATTTCAGCTGATTTACCTTTTGCACAAGCACGATTCTGCGGTGCGGAAGGTATTGAGAACGTAGAAACGCTTTCTACTTTCCGTCATAAAGAAGTCCATGAAAACTTAGGGGTAAACATCACAACTGGTCCAATCGCGGGCTTGACTGCTCGTTCAGTGATTGTCTTAGATGAAAACAATAATGTGTTACATAGTGAATTGGTGTCTGAAATTAAAGATGAGCCAAATTATGAAGCTGCGTTAGCCACACTATAATGAATAAGGCGCTTTTTCATAAAAAGCGCCTTTTTATTTATTCAGGGAAAATCTCATTCAATATCAATGCAATCCCATCATCATTATGCGAAGCAGTGACTCGATTGGCGGCCTGTTTAATCTCATCCGGCGCATTGCCCATTGCAACGCCTAATCCCACGCTTTCTAGCATATCTAAATCGTTAAAGTTATCGCCGAAAGCGACACATTCTTCCATCTTCACATGAAAATAATCTTCAAGAAAACGTACCGCATTACCTTTTGTCGCCGATTTATGCATCACTTCAAGGAAATTCGCATGAGAACGGCAAATACTTAAATGCGGGAATTTCTCTTTCAAGATTTGCTCAATACCAATAACTTCATCTGTTTCACCAATGATTTGAATTTTATGCGGGGAATAGACCGCACTTTCATCATAAGGATCAATCTGAATGCCTGTTACGCTACGTTCGTAAATTACCCATTTATTATCCAAATCACGAGCGACACAATCATCATAAGTATAATAATTAACACCTAGTGCAGGATGATCTGCTAATACTTTGTTAATGGCTTGGATGTCAGCTGGATCAATTTGTACCGAATAAATAGGTGTAGAGTTTTTATCTAAAATCAAGGCACCACTGAATGCCACAATGATGTTGTAATTTTCAATGAGTTTTGCATAAGGCCAAATACCCAGCGGTGAACGAGCAGAGATTGGTGTAAATGGAATACCTTGTTTGGTAATGCGTTGAAGTGCATCTAAGGTTTTAGGCGAAATTCGATGATCCGAAGTTAATAAGGTACCATCAAAATCGCTGAATACGGCTTTATACATAATTGCTCCAAATCGTCATTATTTTTCGGAAAGGTAAGGATCTGCAAAACCTAAACTCTGCATAATTTCAGTTTCTAAACTTTCCATTTCTTCTGCTTCATCATCTTCAATGTGATCGTAACCAAGTAAATGTAAGCTACCATGCACTATCATATGCGCCCAATGCGCCATTAAAGGCTTTTCTTGCTCGGTAGCTTCGCGTTCTACTACCTGGCGACAAATTACCAAATCACCCAACAGCGGTAATTCCACTTCGTCAGGACATTCAAAAGGGAAAGACAACACATTGGTTGGACGATCTTTTCCACGATAAGTCAAATTCAAGTCATGACTTTCTGCTTCATCCACAATGCGTACTGTCATTTCAACATTATCACTTTCTGGTTGCACTGCGGCGGTTGCCCATTGCTGAATTTGCGCTCCTGATGGCAAGCCTTCTGTATTTTCACAAGCCAGTTGCAAATCAATAATCATATTGCCCATGCTATTCTCCTAAATACGTTTCATTTTCTGACCGCACTTTTTGCTCACGTTCAGCTCGACGCTGCGCTGAGATTTCTTGACGGCGAATTTCATCTTGGGCTTCCCATTCTTCGTAAGCTTGCACCACTTTTGCCACCACAGGATGTCGTACAATATCTTTACTCTCAAAATAGTTAAAGCTTAGTTCTGACACTTTACTTAACACTTCCATAGCGTGGCGTAAACCCGATTTTGTGCTGCGCGGTAAATCGATTTGAGTCACATCCCCTGTAATCACGGCTTTAGAATTAAAACCAATACGGGTCAAAAACATTTTCATTTGTTCGACCGTCGTATTTTGGCTTTCATCTAAAATAATAAAGCTGTCATTAAGTGTTCGCCCACGCATATAAGCCAATGGTGCGATTTCAATCACATTACGCTCCATCAATTTTTGTACGCGTTCAAAGCCAAGCATTTCAAATAACGCATCATAAAGTGGTCGCAAATAAGGTTCAATTTTTTGGCCTAAATCACCCGGCAGGAAACCTAATTTTTCGCCCGCTTCCACCGCAGGACGAGTCAGTAAAATACGACGAATTTCTTGGCGTTCTAATGCTTCAACTGCCGCTGCTACGGCTAAAAAGGTTTTCCCTGTGCCAGCAGGTCCAATCCCAAAACTAATATCGTGCGTAAGAATATTGTGTAAATATTGAATCTGATTTTCACCACGCGGTTTAATCAAACCACGTTTAGTTTTAATTGTGGTGCTATAAACGTGATTTTCACTACGTGACTCACTTCCCGCTTGAGATAACATTCTGCTCTCTTGCAAGGCAATATGCACATCTTCTAAATCAAGTTCTTTCACTTTCCCTTTAATTGGTGCGGTCTCCACATATAATGTTTGGATTAATTTAACCGAACGCTCAATTAATTGTTCATGGTGAGATTTGGGATTTTCATCATTTGATTTCGCGGTAAAAGTGAAATTATTGCGGGAAATATTGAGGTTAAATTCTTTTTCTATCAGTTTGATATTTTCATCAAATGCGCCGCAAAGGGATTGCAGACGATCATTTTCTTGAGGTTCTAAGGTAAACGTTGTCATTAAATTTCATTTAAGAATTGTGAATACTGTCTCCATTTTAGCCTAATTACGATGAATGTAAAACGGGCTTCACCAACTGATGAAGCCCGATAACCAAATTAAGGCAATTCTGGGAAAAGCATCTTAATCACATTCATTGTCAATCGTCGAGATTGTCCACTAAATGGGAAAATATGCATCATCATCATAGGATTAAAGTTTGCCTCAATCACACCCCACGAATGTAAACTCGGTTCTGCCGGCTGTTTCAAATCAGGAATAATCAAATCCACGCCACACACTGCCGCCCCCATTGCCTTGCTAATCCCCACCGCAATTTCTTTGTAACTGGCATGCATTTCATCCGTCATATCAATAGAATCACCGCCTGTACTAATATTAGAATTCGCACGTAATTGAACAAGTTGATCTTTTGCAGGAATAGAATTCACGGTTAATCCTTGCTCCTTAAGCTGCAACTGCTCAATATCCCCCAATGCTATTTTTTTCAATGGTGTACGACTGCCATCGCCCCGTAAAGGATGATCATTTTTAGCCGCAACTAATTCGGCGACTGTATGTACACCATCTCCAATCACATTCGCTGGTACACGTAATAAGACGGCTAACGTTTGATCACCCAACACAAAGAAACGATATTCAGTGCCTTGTAGATAATCTTCAACCATGATCTCTTTATCTTCACGGAAAGCAATTTCTACTGCTTTTGCAAAATCATCTCGATCCGTTACACCTTGCTGGAAAATACTGATCCCTAAACCAAAATTCGTTGATTTTGGCTTAATCACGACAGCTCGATTCTCAAAAAGTGGGAAATTTTCGACCGCACTTTTCACATCGGTAAACTCGATGCTTTGCGGTACATTAAATCCTGCTTTCGCTAACACTTTCTTCGTCACCACTTTATTTTCCATAATGAGTGGAGAAATATAGCTATCGTGAGAAGTCATATTACCGTTTTTCACATATTCCAAATGATCGCCAAATTGAAGACTGATAAATTGATCGCGTTCATCTAAAATCTCAATCTTTAGCCCTTTTTGGATTGCATCAAACAATAACGCTTGTGTGGACAGTTCCATATTATCAAACGCAGTTAATGCATAAAAACGTTCAAAGGCTTTTGCTTTATTAGATTGCGCAATATCGACCCCTAATTGTTGGTAACTGCCGACCTGTTCAATTGCCGAAACCACTTTTGCACAAAGCGTTTGGCTTGGATCCGCAAATTGTCCTAATTTGTCTTTAACAATCGTTTTAATCTCATCACTTACATTAAGTTGCTCAAGCATTTTGAGCATTTCAAGGAGGACTAATTCGCCTTCTACGGCATAAACACTTTGCTGTCTTGGGTCTTCCCATGCCACTTCAGAAAGACGTGTTTTTCCTAATTTTATGCCCTCTTGATCAGCGGTATCGTCAAGCCATGCCATTAACAAAATAAAATAATGAATGAATTTCGCATCTGCAAGTTCCATTCCATAAGGTGCAAACGGATTGAGATCAAACAAACGAAATTCTAAATATTGAATTCCTTTTTCAAGTAAATCGCGCGCTTTTTTAGCGCCACGCAAACGTACGCTTGAGTAAAACTCTTTTTCCGCAATCAAATCACCCGATTTCACCCAGTGTTCTAACGTCTCAACATACTCTTGCAAACTGTCATAAGAAACGTGGATCTTCGGATCATTCACATAACCATATTTCCCTGAACGTAAACTGCGAACATATTGATGCGATTTAAGGGGGGAATTGCCTCTGAAATATTTATCCTCTACCGTCGGTGTCGCAGAAAACAGATAAAGCAGAATCCATTGATAGCGTAAGAAGTTTTTGGTTATTTTTAGGTAAAAATCATTTTGAAAATCAACCGCACTTTGTGTTTCATTTTGCGCATGAAATAAAGCATCAATAAACTTAGGGTCAATTTGAAAATTGTAATGAATACCACTGACCATTTGCTTATATTTACCGTAAGACTGGACTAAATGCTCACGATAAGCCACATCTTCCTGATTATCTAATTGTGCAACCTTAATTTGCTCTTCTGGTGGTAGCCCTGCAGGCATACTAAAAGGAAAAATAAATTCATCCTCCGGTAAAGTTCGCAAAGTCACTTCATGAATGGCTGAAAGCCAACGTAATGTATCCTCTAACTTTTTCATAGGGGGAGTCACCAATTCCAACTGACTTTCTGCAAAATCTGTTTGAATGTAAGGGTGGAAACGACGATTACCAAAGGCTTTAGGGTGCAATGATGTCACTATTGAACCATCTGCATATACCCGTTGACTTTCCTTTTCAATCCCAAACGACCCTTGCTGGAATAAGAGCTCTAAATGATGTTGTTTAATGATTTGCTGAATATTCATATCCGTCCTTATTAGAAATTTCTACTAGACATTATGGAGAAAAATCAACATAGGACGAAGTAAAAAAATAGAATGGGATATGAAATTTTGATATAAGAGAAAAACATCTGAGAATCATTTGCATTATATCTTTTAAATATATTAGAATGGGACGAATTTTATTTTCAGAAAATGGGCGATTTGCCCGATAACATAAAGGAGTTTTCATGAAAATTAAGCACTTCCAAATTGCCGCACTAACCGGCTTAATGGCGTTTGCAGGATTCGCTTCTGCAGATATTACTGTTTACAATGGACAGCACAAAGAAGGTTCTCAAGCTGTTGCTGATGCATTTACAAAAGCAACGGGCATTAAAGTGACCTTAAACAGTGCTAAAAGTGATCAACTTGCAGGTCAATTAAAAGAAGAGGGTGATAAAACCCCTGCTGACGTATTCTTTTCTGAACAAACTGCACCTTTCGCTGCCCTGTCTGATGCAGGCTTATTAGAACCGCTTTCTGCAGATACTATTAAACAAACTGCACACAAGGGCGTTCCTCTTGCACCGAAAAAAGACTGGGTCGCATTAAGCGGTCGTTCTCGTGTTGTGGTTTACGATCACACTAAATTATCTGAAAAAGACATGGAAAAATCCGTGTTAGATTATGCAACACCAAAATGGAAAGATAAAATTGGTTACGTTCCAACTTCAGGCGCATTCTTAGAGCAAGTTGTTGCGATTACCAAATTAAAGGGTAAAGATGCCGCTCTTAAATGGTTAAAAGGCTTAAAAGAAAACGGTAAACTTTATGCGAAAAACAGCGTTGCTCTTCAAGCGGTTGAAAATGGTGAAGTACCCGCAGCGTTAATCAACAACTATTACTGGTATACACTTGCAAAAGAAAAAGGTGCTGATAACCTCAAAACACGTCTTTACTTCATTCGTCATCAAGATCCAGGTGCATTAGTGACCTATTCTGGTGCAGCGGTATTAAAAGGTTCTAAAAATAAAGAAGAAGCGAAAAAATTCGTTGATTTCTTAGCAAGTAAAGAAGGACAACAAGCGTTTGTTTCAGTACGTGCAGAATACCCACTTCGTACCGATGTGGTTTCTCCATTTAACATGGAACCTTATGCAAAATTAGAAGCGCCTGTTGTTTCGGCAACCACTGCTGAAGACAAAGACAACGCCAATAAACTTATTGAAGAAGCTGGTTTGAAATAAGTTTAATTTGCTATGCAATATAGGGCGTGTAATACACGCCCTTCTGTTATTTACTCTACACTAATATTTTCAAAGGATTTTTCTGTGTCTAATCGCCCACCTCGCTGGCTTATAGCCTTAATCGTGCTGATTAGTTTGCCATTATTACTCCCTTTTTTATATGTTATTGAGCGTGCTGCAGATGTCGGATTGGCTCGCAGCATTGAATTACTTTGGCGCCCAAGAATGTGGGAATTGCTCAGTAATACCCTACTTTTAATGGTATTTGTCACACTTTTTGCCATTATTCTCGGCACACTATGTGCGTTTTTATTAGAACGTTATCGCTTTTGGGGAAAAGGCTTTTTCCAAGTAGCCATGACGCTCCCTCTTTGTATTCCGGCTTTTGTCAGTTGTTTTACGTGGATCAGTCTTACCTTCAGAGTGGAAGGCTTCTGGGGAACCATCGGCATTATGACGCTGAGTTCTTTCCCGCTTGCTTATCTCCCTGTCGCGGCGACCTTAAAAAGACTCGACCGCTCTTTAGAAGAAGTGAGCCTTTCATTAGCTAAAAGCCATGCTTACACATTTTGGCATGCGATTTTTCCACAACTCAAACCCGCCATCGGTAGCAGCGTATTATTAATTGCGCTTCATATGTTGGTAGACTTTGGCGCCGTGTCTATTTTAAATTACCAAACCTTCACTACGGCAATTTTCCAAGAATATGAAATGGCCTTTAATAACAACACCGCCGCCTTACTTTCTGGTGTGTTAATGGTGATCTGTATCCTTGTGGTGATGGGGGAAATTCGTTTTAGAGGCACACAAACACTCTATCAAAGCGGCAAAGGCGTAATACGTCCGTATCCATTGAAAACCCTCTCAGCAGGAAAACAAATTTTAGTCGTAAGCTTTTTCACGACCATTTTTGTGCTCAGTATTGGTGTGCCGATTACTATGCTGATTTATTGGCTAACCGTGGGAAGTTCCATTGAAGGTGCGGTCGATTTTGGGGAATTTTTTACCGCCTTCACAAATTCACTGACTATATCAACACTGGGTGCAACACTTACCGTTATTTGTGCACTACCATTGGTATGGGCTGCGGTACGCTATCGCAGTAAATTGACGATTTGGCTTGATCGAATCCCTTATCTACTTCACGCTGTGCCAGGGCTTGTTATCGCATTATCATTGGTCTTCTTTACCATCAACTATGCCTATTCCCTTTATCAAACCTTTGCCATGGTTATCGTTGCCTACTTTATGCTTTATCTTCCAATGGCGCAAACGACCTTGCGTAGCTCGCTTGAACAAATGTCTAGTAACATTGAAAAGGTAGGGCAAAGCTTAGGCCGTAGCAACTTTTATATTTTCCGTACCTTAGTCATTCCAGCTATGTTACCGGGGATTGCGGCTGCCTTTGCTTTAGTATTTTTAAACTTAATGAAAGAGCTCACCGCAACCTTATTACTGACCCCTAATGACATTAAAACGCTTTCAACTGCGGTGTGGGAATACACCTCTGATGCACAATATGCGGCTGCAACGCCTTATGCCATTATGTTAGTGCTATTTTCAGGGATTCCTGTATTTTTACTGAAACGATACGGTTTTAAATAACGAGAAGATAAAAATGACAACATTACTCGACATTAAAAATTTGAATAAATCCTTTAACGGACACCAGGTTCTGCACAATATCTCTCTGCAATTAGAGAAAGGTGAAATTCTATTTCTTCTTGGCGCATCTGGTTGTGGAAAAACCACCTTATTGCGTAGTATTGCTGGTTTTGAACAACCAACAAGCGGTGAGATTTGGTTAAAGAATCAACCTATTTTTAAAGAAAATCTCAATGTGCCGACCCAGCAACGCAAATTAGGCTATGTGGTACAAGAAGGCGTGCTATTTCCTCATTTAAATGTTTACCGCAATATTGCTTATGGCTTAGGCGATGGCAAAGGGAAAACGGAAGAGGAAAAACAACGCATCGAAGAAGTGATGAAACTCACGGGTATTAGCAGCTTAGCGGACCGTTTCCCTCATCAGCTTTCTGGTGGTCAACAGCAACGTGTTGCACTTGCTCGAGCACTTGCACCAAGCCCTGAGTTAATCCTGTTTGATGAGCCATTTAGTGCGTTAGATGAACATCTAAGAAATCAAATTCGTTACGATATGTTACAAGTATTAAGAGAAAGTGGTTCCTCTGCCGTATTTGTAACCCATGATCGCGATGAAGCACTATGTCATGCTGACAAAATCGCAGTGATTCAAGAAGGGAAAATTCTCCAAATTGCGACACCTAAAACGCTCTATTGGTCACCTCAGTATTTGTCTATTGCTAAATTTATTGGGGACAGCATTATTCTTCCTGCAACATTAAAAAACGATAGCATCGCGACCTGTCAATTAGGTGAAATTGCCATCGAAAATAAAGGAAATGGCCATACGCAAGGGAAAGTGTTATTCCGCCCTGAGCAATTCTCTCTTGCGAAAAAAATCCAAGACCCGACCGCTTCTTTTAAAGGTGAGATTAAGCGAATTGAATCAAGAGGACGAGCTATCAATATTTGTATTGATGTTTGCGGTTATGAATTGAATATCAATGAAGATCTCATCAACGAATACCATACTGACGAACAAGTCACCATGTATTTGTATGGGAAAGGGGTATTCTATAATGACTAAAAAAAGGCGGAACACATTGTTCCGCCTTTTTATATGATTTAATGACCAAGTGATTTTCGCATTTTGATGTTGAGCATTTCAACTACTGTTGAGAAGCCCATTGCAAAGTAAATGTAGCCTTTTGGAATATGAATATCCAAACTTTCAGCAATTAAACTTACTCCAACTAAAATTAAGAATGCTAAGGCTAAAATCTTCAATGTCGGATGGGTATCAACAAAATTACCAATTGGTTTCGCTGCAAACATCATCACACCTACTGCAATCATAATTGCCAAAATCATCACTGGAAGGTGGTTTGCCATCCCTACCGCAGTAATCACTGAGTCTAAAGAAAACACAATATCTAAAATCGCAATTTGGATTAATACACCCAAATAACTGACTTTCTTCTTATTATTCTCTTCTTCATGATGTGATTCAGGATGCATCGCTTCTTTGATTTCACCTACACTTTTTACAATCAGGAATAAGCCACCAAGGAATAAAATCAAATCACGGCCTGAAATTTCCTGACCAACTAAAGTGAATAGTGGTTCCGTTAATTTCATCATCCAAGAAAGGGAAACAAGAAGTAAAATACGAGTAATCATCGCTAATCCAAGACCGATAATACGGCCAGATTGACGTTGATTCGCAGGTAAACGTCCCACTAAAATACTAATAAAAATAATGTTATCGATACCCAAGACGATTTCAAGTGCGGTCAATGTGAGCAATGAAATCCATGCTTCAGGATCAACAAGCCATTCAAACATAATATGTTCCTATATAAAATCCGAAAGGTTGAAATAATAGACAGTTCGTGTAGAAAATCAAGATTTTTCCTAACTTTTTAAGGTCTCGAAAATCTTTTCGGCTAAGGCTTTAGAAATACCGGGTACAGAGGCGATTTCATCCAATGTGGCATTTTTGACACCTTGCAATCCACCTAAATATTTCAACAAGGCTTGACGTCGTTTAGCGCCTACCCCTTCAATAGTTTCCAATCCACTTTGGGTAAAGGCTTTTTGGCGTTTTTGACGATGACCGTTAATCGCATGATTATGGCTTTCATCTCGAATATGTTGGATTAAATGTAGTGCAAGGCTATCATCCGGCAAATGAATCTCACGATCTTGTTTGCTGATAATCAACACTTCTTGTCCCGCTCGACGATCTACACCTTTTGCCACACCAATTAAGTGCGGTCGATTTTTATCCCATTTTACGTTGAGGTGATGAAAAACCTCTAAGGCACGATTAAGCTGCCCTTTACCACCATCAATAAAAATAATATCGGGAATTTTATCTTCATCAAGATCGCGGTCGTAACGTTTCTTTAAAGCTTGCTCCATCGCTGCATAATCATCACCACCCGTAATACCTTCAATATTAAAACGGCGATAATCTGATTTCAGTGGGCCTTCTTGATTAAATACCACGCAAGATGCCACGGTTTGATTCCCCATCGTATGACTAATATCAAAACATTCCATACGTTTAATTTCAGGCATATCGAGCAATTCACAAAGCGCTTGATAACGTTCGTACATTCGGGAAGATTGTTTAAGTTGAGTCGCTAAAGCCGCTTTGGCATTAATTTGTGCAAGTTGTAGATATTTACCTTTATCGCCTTTAGCAGATTCTTGTATTACCACTTTTCGACCAGCTTGTTCAGTTAATAAAGCTTCAAGCTCGGCTTTTTCATCTAGTTTATGATCCACAATAATACTATTAGGGATACTTCTTCCCTGATGACCTTGCAAATAAAACTGCCCAACAAACGTCGCCGTTAATTCGGACAAATCAGTATTAGCAGGTACTTTCGGAAAATAACTGCGATTGCCCAATACTTTACCTTGACGAATAAACATCACTTGAACACAAGCTAAACCGTGCTGATACGCAATGGACATAATATCCATATCGTCCAAACGCTCATTGGAAACAAATTGTTTTTCGATAACCGCACGAACCGCTTGAATTTGGTCACGATAACGTGCCGCACCTTCAAAATCTAAATCACGGCTCGCCTGCTCCATTTTGCCGATGAGATAATCTAATACTTGCTGATCTTTTCCTTGTAAAAATAGTCGTGCTAATTCGACTTGCTGATTATATTCTTCATCAGTCACATAGCCTGGCACACAAGGTGCTGAGCAACGCCCGATTTGATATTGCAAACAAGGGCGGGAACGATTGTTATAAACCGAATTTTCACATTGACGAACAGGGAATAGTTTTTGCATTAAGGATAAGGTTTCACGCACAGCCCCCGCATGAGGATAAGGCCCGAAATACTCACCTGCAATTTTTTTCGTTCCGCGATAAGAAGTAATACGAGGATGACGTTCTTTCGTCAGTAAAATAAAAGGATAGGATTTATCATCTCGCAATAATACATTATAACGAGGTTGATAAAGCTTAATGAAATTATGCTCAAGCAATAACGCTTCGGTTTCAGAAGAGGTAATCGTCGTATCAATATGATGAATTGACGACACCAAGGCTTCTGTTTTTTTGCTGCTTAAGTTTTTGCGAAAATAGCTGGAAAGTCGCTTTTTAAGATCTTTCGCTTTGCCTACATAAATAACCTGATCTTTATCGTCATACATACGATAAACACCAGGCTCATGAGAAACGTCAGAGAGAAACTTTTTAGAATCAAACATCAGTAAAAACTATGCCAAAATTAACCGCACTTTTTCTAAATCTTCTGCTGTATCCACACCAACAGCTGGAACTTCTTTCGCCAATTCCACATGAATACGCTCACCGTACCACAATACACGGAGTTGCTCTAATTTCTCTAAGTTTTCTAACTGCGTTGGTGCCCATTGCACATATTGTTTAATAAAGCCTGCACGATAAGCATAAATACCAATATGACGGAGATATGCATCAGCCAGTTGCGCCTTTGAAGTATCCGCTAATTGCATAAATTGATCACGATCGTAAGGAATCACTGAACGGGAAAAATATAAAACGTAGCCATCTTTATCCGTAACAACTTTCACAGCATTTGGGTTAAATAACTCTTCCGCTTCGTGAATTTTTACCGCAAGTGTCGCCATATTCACGTTAAACTTCGCTAAATTCTCTGCCACTTGACTCACAATAACAGGTGGAATTAGCGGCTCATCCCCTTGGATGTTTACAATAATTTCATCATCAGCAATACTAAGCTTACTGACCACTTCCGCTAAACGCTCAGTACCAGAATTATGTGCTTCTGATGTCATACAAACTTCTGCTCCAAAAGCTTTTGCTGCCTTTTCAACTTGTTCGTTATCTGTGGCAATAATGACTCGGCTCGCGCCTGATTGTTGAGCTTTCTCAAAAACATGTTGAATCATGGGTTTACCGGCAATATCAGCTAAAGGTTTACCTGGTAAGCGGCTCGATGCAAAACGAGCAGGGATAATAACTGTAAATGACATAATCATTCCTTATTCTTTCAATCTTTCGGCTTTTTCTGCCAACAAAACCGGCACGCCATTTTCAATAGGATACGCCACTTGCTCAAAAGGGCAAATGAGCCGTTGATTTTCTTGATCGTATTTCAATCTTGCCAAACATCGCGGGCAAGCAATCACTTCTAATAATCGAGGATTAAGTTTCTCACACATATTTCACTCGAATAGAGTTAAACTAAATGACGGATTTTTTCCCACAATTGTGGAAGTTTTTGGCCTTGGTTTTCAGCCTCAACAATCTCCGCATCAACTGGAACATACCACCAATTCTCTTTAGCAAAAGCTTGGCATTTTACGGCATCCTTTTCGGTCATAAAGAGCGGTTGGTTTTCAGCGAGTTTTTCTAATAATTGCGGCTCGAAATGTTGATGATCTTGAAAAGCTTTCGTATTTTCTAAACGAATATTTAAATTTTCCAACATTGTAAAAAAACGTTGTGGGTTACCAATTCCCGCGATAGCTGAACCTTGGGAAAATTCACTTAACAAGCGTTTTTCAGCTGTCACTAAATTAATCGCATAATGAGGAACGAGCGTCATAACCGCATCTGAATAAGCATTTTTTCCTCCATTGGTAATCACAAAGTCCACATTTTTTAAACGACTTGGCAATTCACGCAAAGGTCCTGCAGGCAAAACAAAGCCGTTCCCTAAAGCTCGCTCTGCATCCATCACCACAATTTCAATGTCACGTTGCAACTTATAATGTTGTAATCCATCATCCGAAATAATCAGATCGCAATCCTGTGTGTTCAAAAGTAATTCAATCGCTTGTTGACGATTCGGTGAAATCACCACGGGTACACCTGTTCTTTTGGCAATTAAAACAGGTTCATCGCCCCCTTGAACGGGGTCTGTTTCCGGTGTGACAAGTAAAGGATAGGTTTTAGATTGGCTACCATAGCCACGAGAAATCACGCCTACACGTAATCCTTGTTTTTGTAACTCTTCAACTAGCCACACAACGACAGGCGTTTTACCATTTCCACCCACAGAAAGATTGCCGACAATAATGACCGGTTTCGGAGATTTATAAGAGGATAAGATATTCAGGGAAAATAATGCTCGGCGAATTTGGCTAATCAACCAAAATAGCAGTGAAAAAGGAAGGAGTAACCAAGCTAGCTTTGAATTAGAGTACCAAAAAGGCATTTCATTTATCCTATATTGATTTTGGGCGAACACATTGGTTCGCCCTTATTATTTTATCCGCTAAACTGCATACTGTGTAATTGTTTATACGCACCATCAAGCGCTAATAAATCTTGATGTGTACCACGTTCTTTAATTTCACCATGTTCAATGACTAAGATTTCATCGGCATTTTCAATGGTTGATAAACGATGCGCGATAACCAATACTGTACGATCTTTCTTCAGCTCTTCTAATGCAGACTGAATCGCACGTTCAGATTCGGTATCAAGAGCAGACGTCGCTTCATCTAAAATTAAAACCGGTGAATTACGTAATAACGCACGAGCAATGGCTAAACGCTGACGCTGACCACCAGAAAGACTTGCGCCATTCTCACCAATAACGGTATCAAAACCTTGTGGAAGTTTCTCGATAAATTCAAGTGCATAAGCTGCTTTCGCCGCTTCGATAATTTCTTCACGCGTGTATTTATCTTCTGCCGCATAAGCAATATTATTGGCAATCGTATCGTTAAATAAATGTACTTGTTGAGAAACCACTGAACAATTTTCGCGTAAATTAGATAAACGATAATCTTGAATTCTCACGCCATCTAATAAAATCTCACCTTCATCAATATCGTAGAAACGCGTCACTAAATTGGCAATCGTTGATTTACCCGAACCTGAACGCCCCACTAATGCCACGGTTTTGCCTGCAGGCACATAGAAAGAGATATTATTTAAGGCTTTCTCTTCTTTACCCTCATAGGCAAAACTCACATTTTTAAATTCTAAATCACCTTTTGCGGGTTCGGCTTTATACGTACCATTATCTTTTTCAGTCTCTAAATCTAAGATCGCAAACAATGTCTGACAAGCCGCCATGCCTCGTTGGAATTGTGAGTTTACATTCGTCAAGGATTTTAACGGACGCATCATCGCTAACATAGAAGAAAAAACTACCGTGAAAGAACCCGCAGTTAAATTATCATCAGCAATTAATGGTGTCGTTGCTAAATAAAGCACTGCTGCCAACGCCAAAGAAGCAATCACTTGCACAACTGGATCTGAAATTGCATCAGCAGTTACCATCTTCATACCTTTACGACGCATATCGTTACTGACTTTATCGAAACGCTCTTCCTCCACTAATTGCCCACCAAAAGAAAGCACTACCTTATGCCCTTTCAGCATTTGTTCCGTCGCAGAGGTTAATTCCCCCATGGAATCTTGCATATTTTTACTGAGCTTACGGAAAATCTTAGATACCATGCGAATCAGTACTGCAATAATCGGGCCAATCACAAAAAGCACAAGTGTTAATTCCCAACTGGTATAGAACATCACAACAAGCAACGAAATTAAATAGGCTCCTTCGCGAACAATCGTCACTAATGAACTAGATGAAGAGTTAGCAATCATTTCTGAGTCGTAAGTAATACGAGAAAGTAATTTTCCTGTTGAATTACGATCAAAAAAGCTCACTGGCATAAACATTAAATGTTTAAACAAACGGCGGCGCATAATCATCACTACTTTACCGGATACCCACGCTAGGCAATAAGTAGAGACAAAGTTGGTCACCCCACGCAATATAATCATGCCAACCACAACAAATGCCATCATTTTCAAGAAAGAATGATCGGCTTTTCCGAAACCATCATCAAGCAAAGGCTTAAGCATATAAATCAAACCTGAATCTGCTAAAGCATTAAAAATTAAAGCAAAAGCGGCGACTAATAAGCCTGATTTAAACGGTGAAATCATCGGCCATAAACGCTTAAAAGTTTGTGTGGTTGAGAAATCTTTATCTTGCATAGTTTGTTCTTACATCACATTGTCTTAATAAAAATTGGCTGCATTGTACCTGTTATTTCGGGGATAATCCAATTACACGGGCAAACCAAGGTGAAAAATCTCCTCTCGCCTTTTCAATTTCAATGCCCTTTTCAGTAAAATTTAACCTTATATGACCTGAAATAGCGGTATTTTCGACCGCACTTTGATAACGATTTAACCGTTCAATCACGGTTGGATGAGGAAAATTCCACGCATTCCATCGTCCACTTGAAATTAAGGCAAGATCAGGTTTCGTCAGAGCCAATAAAAACTCGCCTGTTGAAGTTTTACTACCATGATGCCCCACTTGTAACACATTAATTTTGCCTATGTTTTCAGCAAATGCTCTTTCTGTCGCCACATCCGCATCACCGGTTAAAAGGATCTTGTACTGTCCATCTGTTAGTAAAATTACGCAAGATTGCGGATTCTCCGCTCTATCTGTTATTTGCGTTGGTGAAAGAACTTTAAAATCAAGTCCTCGCCACAGCCATTGTTTCCCCTGAAGACAAAAAGTGCGGTGCGTTTCGCCGTAGTTTTTACGAGAAGGTGTAATCAGTTCAATGTCTCGGTATGCGGCTAAAATCGCTTTAGCACCACCTGAATGATCGTTATCATCATGGCTTAAAATCAAAGTTTCAAGCTCAATGCCTTCCCGTTGAAGATAAGGTAATATTTCCAATTCTGCCATGGAAGATGCCCCTATTCCATTCTGCCAAGCAGGCCCTGTGTCATACAACACGCCTTTCCCCTCTTTCACAATTAAGGTTGCTAAACCTTGTCCCACATCTAAGGTATCTAGCTGCCATTTGGGTTTCGTGAAATATCGATATCCTAGCGTACTCATACAAATACTAAAAATAAGAATTATGCCCAATAGCGCTTGTTTATACTCTTTTGCCGATAAGATTTTTGTATGATTTAACGTGAAAAAGCGACTCGATTTTAACGGTGTATTTTTTGTTTGAGCTTGAGATGCAAAATACAATCTACTTAACATTCCGCCAAAAATAAGGCTTAAAAGTGCGGTCAGAATAAGAGATAAATTAATTGAAATCGGCACATATGAGCCTTGGAAAACACGGAGACATTCTGTAATACCTTGAGCAATCGCATTTGAAAAATACCAAGAAGAAAATGCACCATTCGTTAACACCGCAAAGAGAATCAAGGGTACAAGTAAGAAGCTATACAAGGGCACTGCAATTAAATTTGCTAAGAACCCATTTAATGCCAAGCCATTAAAAAAGAAAAGCTGAATAGGTGTGAATAAAATCAACAAACCAATCTGCAAATGAAACAATCCTAAAATCCACCGCACTTTGCGGGATAATTTTTGATGTTGCCATTCAATGATTGATAAGGGAACATATCGGTACCATACAATCAAACAGGTAACAGCACCAACTGAAAGCCAAAAGCTAACCGAAAGTGGCATAAGCGGATCACAAAAAAGCAAAAATGCCACCACCAAACACAGCATTTGCGAAGGCGTGTAATATCGTCGAGAACATTGAAGGATTGCAATAAAAAGCAATGCCATCATTGCACGAAAGGTCGGTAAACTAAATCCGGCTAAATAGGCATAACCTAAAGCAATCAACACACCAAAGCAAAGCGGAAACCAGGGCGAAATAACGCGTGTAGGCAGTGCAAATTGCAAAAATCGAGCAAAGAAAAATCCTATCCCCATTGCTAAACCGATATGGAGTCCTGAAATAGCAATCAAATGTGCTGTATTCGTTTGCTGATAAATCAGCCACGTTTTATTATCCAACCAAGCTCGCTCACCGAATGCCAATGCGATAAGTAAACCTTGTAAAGAAAGCCCTTCCGTCTGTTTGAGACTATTCTGTAGAAAATCTGTGCGATAAGAAAAATCTTCACTCATTTTGACCGCACTTTTCACATTCCCTACGGCAATAATTCTTTTGGAAAAATACCATTGCTGTCGATCAAATCCCCCATGGTTTAATCTCGCCGAAATAGGACGAAGCTTTACATCCGCCCGCCAAATTTCACCTACTTGTGGTTTTTCTGGTGCTCTCCAATTAATAAAAATTTGTTGTTCTTTCCCATCAAATAAAGAGGCCGTAGCAACCAACGTTTGATAATCTTGCTGATGAAAAATTTCTGAGATGTGGAGTTCTAACGTGATTTTATTCGGTAAACTTGAAATTCTCTCTGCTTGTCCCAATAACGATAAAGCGGGTGAATGTGCATAAGCTAAAGTAATCAAAAACAAGATACCGCTCATAAAAAAATTTCTGGCTTTAAAATAATTGAACCAATGGAAACAAAATGCGGTCATAACCAACAATAAAATGCTCAGCCCTGCTCGTTGCCAGGTAAACAGTAAAAAATCTGGCACGACAAGCAAGGATAAGGCTGAGACAATGAGCATCATGCACAGTTGAAATAGCGTGATTTTCATTTTAAGTGTGATTTATAGCGAGAAAGTAAGGCAAACTAGCCTTAACCTCACAGATAAGCAAATGAGCATACCGTTTTTTGCGATCACGATCGCAAATTTGAAATTTCTAGGCTAAATTTATTTGCTAAATAGGTGAAGTTCTGCTATTTATATCGCCCTTAAAAAACAGGGTTCTTATGTCAGCTATTTTTTAGCTGATAAGAATCAATCAAAACAACAAGACAGGAAGTCATTTAAATCTTTACTACATTAGGAGTTATCAATGTCTAAGGCATCTCTAAGTTTGCTGGATTTAGCCGGTGTTAAGCCTTATCAACCAAAGAAAGATGAAGAATACATGAATGAAGATCAGATTCTTCATTTCAGAAAAATTTTAACTGCGTGGCATGAGCAAATTGTGGAAGAAGCATCAAGAACAGTTGCTCATATGCAAGATGAAGCATCAAACTTCCCTGATCCGGCTGACCGTGCGACGCAAGAAGAAGAATTCAGCCTTGAATTACGTAACCGCGATCGTGAACGTAAATTAATGAAAAAGATTGAATACACATTGAAAAAATTGGATACCGATGATTTCGGTTATTGCGATTCTTGTGGGGAAGAAATTGGCATTCGTCGCTTAGAAGCACGTCCTACTGCTGATCTTTGTATCGATTGTAAAACCCTTGCTGAAATTCGTGAAAAACAAGTCGCAGGTTAATTTATTTAAGTAACCCAACAAAAAAGTGCGGTCAAAAACAACCGCACTTTTCGTGTTTTTATCAAATGCGTATTGAACATAGAGAATGGAGTAAATTATTCTTACTTATATAAAAAATTTATTTGGTAAAAAAACTAAAAAAGAAACCGAAACCAATATAAATTCGCTAGTTCCAAAAACGGAGCAAAAAAGCAAAAAATCTAACGTTTCAAAAACAGAGCGTTCACAACCCAAGATCGCCCCGTCCTCTTCTCACCATAAAAAAAACAACACTCAAGTGCCTCGTTATGACAAACATAGCGTGAAAGCCTCTCATTTCGGCATTAACCCGCGTATGTTTAGCCGTAATGCCATTACTGTGGTAGAAAAATTGCAACGCCAAGGTTATGAGGCTTATATCGTTGGAGGCTGTTTACGCGATTTATTATTAGGTAAACATCCAAAAGATTTTGATGTGGCAACAAACGCTCGTCCAGAGCAAATCCAGGCCGTATTCCAACGTCAATGCCGTTTAGTCGGTCGTCGTTTCCGCCTGGCGCATATTATGTTTGGACGTGATGTAATCGAAGTGGCAACATTCCGTGCCAACCATTCGGATGCGCGCAGCGAAAATCAAGCGAAACAAAGCGATGAAGGGATGTTACTGCGTGATAACGTGTATGGCACCATTGAACAAGATGCAGAACGCCGTGACTTTACCGTAAATGCCCTTTACTACAATCCGCAAGATAATACCTTGCGTGATTATTTCAACGGAATTGATGACCTGAAAAACGGGAAATTACGTCTGATTGGCGATCCCGTTACCCGTTATCAAGAAGATCCTGTGCGTATGCTACGCTCTGTGCGCTTTATGGCGAAATTGGATATGTTCTTGGAAAAACCAAGTGAACAGCCCATTCGTGAGCTTGCGCCATTGCTGAAAAATATTCCACCGGCGCGTTTATTCGATGAAAGCCTAAAATTATTGCAGTCTGGCAATGGCGTAAAAACCTATAAATTACTGCGACAATACGGCTTATTTGAACAGCTTTTCCCAAGCTTAACGCCTTATTTCACCGAAAAAGAAGACAGCCTTGCGGAACGCATGATTTTAACGTCGTTAAATTCAACGGATGAACGTATTGCCGATAAATTACGCATTAATCCAGCCTTCTTATTTGCGGCATTCTTCTGGTATCCACTACGCGAAAAAGTGGATGTGTTGAAAAATGAAGGTGGTCTAAACAATCACGATGCTTATGCCCTTGCTGGCAATGAAGTGCTTGATCAATTATGCCGCTCATTAGCAGCGCCTCGTCGTCACACCTCTGTCATTCGTGATATTTGGATGTTGCAATTACAACTGCTTAAACGTACCGGTTCTCATCCTGCTCGCACGATGGAACATCAAAAATTCCGTGCAGCCTTTGATTTATTGGCGATGCGTGCTGAAGTGGAAGGCGGTGAAACCGTTGAACTCGCAAAATGGTGGCATGAGTACCAACTCAGCAATCAAGAACAACGTCGCCAATTGGTTCAAGAGCAACAAAAATTGCATCCTGCACCGAAGAAAAAATATTACCGCAGACGTAAACCTAAGGCGGCTAACTAATGGTTCAAGTGTATATCGCCCTTGGCAGCAATTTAAATACGCCGACAGAACAATTAAATTCCGCATTAGAGGCAATTTCTTCGCTGTCTAATACCGAATTAAAATCGGTCAGCGGATTTTATCAAAGCAAACCATTAGGCCCGCAAGATCAACCGGATTATGTGAATGCGGTGGCGATGATCGAAACCACTCGCCCACCTTTAGCTTTGCTCGATGAATTGCAACGTATCGAAAATGAACAAGGTCGCGTGCGTTTACGTCGTTGGGGTGAGCGTACACTGGATTTGGATATTCTGCTTTATGGTGATCAAATCATTCAAAATGAACGCTTAACCGTGCCTCATTACGATATGAAAAATCGCGAATTCGTGATTGTGCCGCTTAATGATATCGCACAAGATTTGGTTTTACCGGAAGGCGAAAAAGTCGCAGATTTGGTGAAAGCCTTTGAACATCATCATATGCATAAAATCAAAAACAGCGAGAAAATTGACCGCACTTAACTCAAAACAAAAGGGCTGATATTCACTATCAGCCCTTCTTTTTTACCTATCAAATTAGGCGGCAACGGAAACAAAGATTTCAGTGCCGATAATCACACAAATAAAACCAACCAACATTGGGACAGACATACGTTTTACGATTTCAAATGGTGAGATTTTTCCCATACCGGATACCGCTACAACCACACCAGAAACCGGTGATAAACCACGACCTAAGTTAGAAGCTTGTAACATTGGAATGGTTAAGAACGCTGGGTTGACGCCCATTTGAGTGGCTAATTTTGGAATTAATTCTGCAAAAGCATAGAACGCCGCGTTACCAGAACCTGTAGCCATAGTGGCTAAAATGGTAATCACCGCAAGCACTAACATCATAAAGAACGCTGAACCACCGAATGATTGTGCAGAGGCGATTAAATTAGTGATAAAGCCGATAGTACTTAAACTTTGCGCAAATACGCCAGCCGCCACTAAAAGCATTACCACGCCCGCAAAGGCATCTGCCATACCGCGATATGCCACAATGAGATTATCGAAGGTTTGTTTTGCGTTAAAGCTACGTAAAAAATCTACCGTAGCAGTAATGATAAAACAAAGCACCATCACGGTAACAATGTGTAAATTTGGTAAACCCCATTTACCGTCAAAAATCAACACGCCAATAATGGGTAATAATGGCAAAATCGCGTAGTAGTTTGGTGCTGTAGTTTTAATGTCATCTGCATTAATGCGTTCTACTTGCACACCTTCTTTTTTATCTAAATAACGCTGCCAGAAGAAGTGTGCTACAGCAATCCCTAAAATCGCAAAAATCGAAACCGGCAATGCGGTGCCAAATGCAAATTCACCTAAAGGAATTTTGGAAATTTCAGCCGAAAGCACCACGTCGCCTGATGTTGGGGAAAGAATAATGGAAATTGGTGACGCACAGATTGCTGCCGCAGCCCCACGAGAAATCCCCACGTTGACCATCACAGGGAATAATGTCGCCATTAATAACACGCCTAAACCTGTTGCAGATGACACGGCAAAAGACATCAAACATGCAAGAAAGTAAGCAAACACCATTAAAATATAAGGTGAACGGATATTTTTCAGTGGTTTTGACACCAATTTCACCACCACATCGTTCGCGCCAAGATGAGTCATGTACACGGAGAAACCACATAACACCATAATCATCAAGCCTAAGCCGCCGCCACGATTACCGAGTAGATATTTCACATATTCTAAAATATCAAAATAGGTGGAACCGGTGCTTTTCACGCCTTCCGGTAAAATCGAATGTCCCATCAGCACTGAAATGAATAACAATACCAAGCCACCGAACATCAATACGCCGGTCGCTGAATAGCCTTTCACGATATAATATGCCACCAAGACAATGGCAATCAAACCTATAATCAGATCCATAATTTACCTCTTTATTAAAATAATAATATCAGCAAGATAGCGATTGAATTGGCAGTTGTAAATCAGTTCAATACGAAAATTTGAGGTAGATCACAAAAAGATTTTTGGGAGAAAGTGCGGTCAGTTAGGGAGGTGTTTTTTAAAGTTAAAAACGTTTTAAAAAATGACCGCACTTTTTGAGTAACTGTGATTACGCTGGCACGCCTCAGAAGATGCGCGCTATCCTGGAGGATTTTTATTATTTTTCACTATTTCTATTTAAAAATTTTTCAATCAATTTGTCTATTTCAAAAGGTGAATTCTTTGTATTTTTATCAAACAAGTTCACAGGATTATTTCCCATATTTGTTACAGATAATTCTAATAGTAACTTTTTCAAATCAACATCATTTATTTCATCAACTTTACGTTGATACCCCTCAAATGCAATAGCTACAGCTGCTTTATAAGCATATTCTTCTTGAACTCTAACCAAATGATTATTTCTCTGAGAATTAGACCAAACCAACCATAATAGTGGCATCACAACAGGTAATCGTGAAAAAAATCGGAAATAATCAAATGAATTCTGCTTCCATTCTGAAGCTAAAATAATAAGGATTATAATTGACATAGCTAATAAGCCAATATTACGCCACAAAGCAGAATTTTTAATTGGAGTATTTAATTCTTCTTTTCTTGCTAAGAAAGATTGAGCCATACTAGCTCTATTTGCATCCCCTAAGATATCTTTAATTTTTTCTTTTTCATCATCTAACTCTTCAATAAGAACATTCAATTCATCTTTTTTACTTTTCTTCAATTTATCAAGTTCAATTATTGAATTATCTAATCTATTCTTATCAGCATTAATACTTGAAAGAAATTCTTCATATTCATGCTCCACTTCAATATATTTATTTTTATATATTTCATACTCAGATTGAATAGATGAAATCCTTGCTTCTAAAGATATAACATTATTTTTAACCCCTTCTATTTGAGTAGCATTTGCTTGACTACTCCCCAATAATGTTTGTAATGATGTAAGTTTATCTGAAAAATCTTTATCTTTTTTAGAAAAAGAGTCTTCAAATTTCAAAATTTTATCATTTACTTTCTTCTCAAATTCTTCTATCAAAGGCATCTGAGGTATATATGTAAAATATAAGGATCCAATCATAGAAAAAACTTCTATGAAATCATTATAATTTTTAGAAATATCTACCCCATTATTTTCTTCAATACTTTTTAAAATCTTTTTTAGTTTGGGTATAATTTTTTTCTCTTTATAAAACTTACATAACTCATCTTTTTCATCCGATAATGATTTTATCTGTTTTATTGAATGGCTAACCAACCAGTCTAAGTTACTGTTAGTATCATTTTTAACTAATTCATATAGGCTATTTAATAATTCTAAAGTTTCCATAATATTTGTCCTTATATTTGTTATGAACTAATAAAACTAAACAACTGAAATCAAATTCAAAATCCGCTTATCCGATACCTGATACTTCGTGCCTAATTGCTGCGCAAATAAACTCACACGCAATTCCTCAATCATATAGCGAATTTCCGCAATTTCATCAGAAATTGGTTTAGATTTCGGCAGTTTAGCAAGCAATTGTTGGTAAGCCTGTTGTACTTGTTCCACGCGTAGCATTGCTGCACGATCGCGATTCACATCTTGAGCCAGTTTATCGATACGTTTATCAATGGCTTGCAAATAGCGCTGTAAATCCGGTAGGCGATCATAACCACTCTTTTGCACAAAGCCTGGATAAATCAGTCCGCTTAACTGCGCCTTAATATCAGAAAAGGCAAAGGCCATCGTGAAATCCATTTTGCCTTTTAAACGTTGGTTCAAGGCATGGTTAAGGGAGAGAATTTGCTCCACTTTCTGCGCAATATCCACGGTCACTTCGTTAAGGTTTTCTCGGACGAAATCACGCAATTTTTCAAAGCCTGCTTCATCCCATACAAACCCGCCAAAATCGGCAATCAGTTTATCCACGGCACAAGCGATACAGTCATCAATCAAATCCAACACGCGACCGAACGGGGTAAAATACAGCCCCAATTTGGCTTTATTCGGCAATTTTTCATGCAGGTATTTAATCGGTGACGGCACATTGAGTAGCAACAAGCGGCGCAAACCTTGTTGCATTGCCACTGCTTGCTCAAACTCTGTTTCAAATAGCTTAATACCTACCGCATCTTTTTCATCTACAATGGCCGGGAAGGCTTTGACGCTGAAACCGCGTTGTTTTTGTTCATAACATTGTGGTAGCTCTGCAAAGCTCCAAATATGCAATCCACTTTGCTCAATGCCATCATCTGCTACAGCAGAAATACTTTCCTGAACACGATCTTTTAAGTTGAATTTCAGCTCATCCAAATTCATGGATTCCGCAATTTTCTTGCCGTTTTCATCCACTACACGGAAAGTCATTTTCAGATGGCTTGGAATTTGTTCCCAATTCCAATGTTCCGCTTCTACAGTGACGCCCGTCATACGACGCAATTCATAAATCAGCGTATCCAATAATGGTTTTTCCAACGGCACGGCTCGACTTAAAAAAGCTTGAGCATAATTAGGTGCAGGCACAAAATTACGGCGATAAGATTTCGGCAGCGATTTAACCAGCGCAATCACCAATTCTTCACGCAAGCCTGGAATTTGCCAATCAAAGCCCGTCATTTCCACTTGATTGAGCAACGGCAACGGAATATGCACGGTCACCCCGTCCGCATCGGTACCTGGTTCAAATTGATACGTCAGTTTGAGTTTCAAATTACCTTGATGCCAGAAATTCGGGAAATCCAGCTTGCTCACTTGTTCCGCATCATCATTAATCAAGAATGAACGTTCAAAATTAAGCAATTCAGGATCTTTTTGCTGCGCCTTTTTCCACCACGTATCAAAATGTTTTTGAGAGACCACTTCTGTGCCAATACGCTGATCGTAAAATTCAAAAAGCGTACGGTCGTCCACCAAAATATCGCGTCGGCGGCTTTTGTGTTCCAACTCTTCTACTTCTTGAACGAGTCGTTGATTTTCTTTGAAGAATTTATGTTTGGTATTCCAATCCCCTTCCACTAAGGCAGATTGAATAAAGATCTCACGGCTCACCGTTGGATCGATAGAGCCATAATTCACTGGTCGCGCAGCTACAATCGGCACGCCATAAAGCGTGACTTTTTCATCGGCAATCACGGCGCCACGAGATTTCGACCAACGCGGTTCGGAATAGGATTTTTTTATTAAATGCTCGGCAAGTGGCTCAATCCATTCTGGCTCGATTTCCGCTACCATACGCCCCCAAAGTTTGGAGGTTTCCACTAACTCTGCGGCAATCACCCATTTTGGTTGTTTTTTGAAAAGTACAGAATTGGGGAAAATCGCAAAATGGGCATTGCGTGCGCCAAGATATTGTTGTTTCTCCGCTTCTTTTAAACCAATATGAGAAAGCAAACCACTTAAAAGTGCGGTATGAATTTGCTGATATTCTGCTTTTTCAGAATTAATCGACAAGCCCATTTCACGCACGGTTAAACGAATTTGATGATAAATATCCTGCCATTCGCGAATACGTAAATAATTTAAGAAATCCTTTTGGCACTGACGACGGAATTGGTTTTTACTCAATTCTTTTTGTTGTTCTTGTAGATAACGCCAAAGATTGAGGAAAGCTAAGAAATCTGATTTTTTATCGGCAAAACGACGATGTTTTTCATCAGAAGCTTGCTGTTTTTCTTGTGGGCGTTCACGCGGATCTTGAATAGACAATGCAGCGACAATAATCATCACTTCATGCAACGCATCTTGTGAAACAGCACTCAACAACATTTTCGCTAAACGTGGATCTACTGGAAGTTGCGATAATTGACGACCTGCTGCAGTAAGTTGGCGTCTCTCGCCCATTTTTGTGCGAACAATTTCAAATGCACCTAATTCTTCCAATAGCTTCACGCCATCTTGAATATGGCGTTTATCTGGCGCATCAACAAACGGGAAAGCTTCAATATCATCCAAACCCAATGCGGTCATTTGCAAAATAACGGAGGCTAAATTGGTGCGCAGGATTTCAGGATCGGTAAACTCCGGACGAGAATTAAAATCCTCTTCCGAATATAAACGAATACAAATCCCTTCGCTCACACGACCACAACGACCTTTACGCTGATTAGCAGATGCCTGTGAAATAGGTTCAATCGGTAAACGTTGTACTTTGGTGCGATAGCTATAACGGGAAATTCGCGCTGTACCTGGGTCAATCACATATTTAATGCCTGGCACGGTCAATGAGGTTTCTGCGACGTTGGTCGCCAACACGATGCGATTTAATCCGCTCGGATGGAAAATTTTATTCTGTTCTTGCGCAGACAAGCGAGCAAAAAGCGGTAGAATTTCCGTGTGTTTTAGATTTTGTTTTTGTAAAGCTTCGGCAGTATCGCGAATTTCACGCTCACCGTTCATAAAGATCAAGATATCGCCCCGACCTTCTGCTTGCAGTTCATCCACCGCATTGAGAATGCCTTGTAGCTGATCTTGATCGTCTTCTTCCACTACGGGACGATAACGCACTTCAACAGGATAGGTTCTGCCCGAGACTTCAATAATCGGAGCATTGTTAAAGTGTTTAGAAAAACGTTCCACATCAATAGTCGCGGATGTGATGATAAGTTTTAAATCACGACGACGTGGTAAAAGCTGTTTCAGGTAACCGAGAATAAAATCGTTGTTCAGGCTTCGTTCGTGGGCTTCATCGATAATCAGACAAGAATATTGATTAAGGAAACGATCGCTTTGAATTTCTGCTAACAGGATCCCGTCAGTCATCAACTTGATTTGCGTATCATCACTGATTTGATCGTTAAAACGAACCTTATAACCAACTAAATCGCCAAGCTCCGTTTCCAGTTCTTCCGCAATACGCGCCGCCACCGAACGAGCAGCAATACGGCGTGGTTGAGTATGACCAATCATGCCTAAATTGCCGAAACCTAATTCCAAACACATTTTCGGCAATTGAGTGGTTTTACCTGAACCTGTTTCCCCTGCCACCACGATGACCTGATGCTCAGAAAGCAGTTTTTGAATTTCGGCTTTGCGTTGGCTAACGGGCAAACTCTCTGGAAAAACAATCGGATTTTTGACCACACTTTTACGATTTTCTACACGCAATTGAGCCTGTTCAATCTGCATCTGGATTTCTGCGGCAACGGCTTGCTGAGCCTCTTGGCTTTTAATTTTTCCAATACCATGAATGCGGGCGGATAAACGACGTTGATCCACCAGCATAATATCCTTGAGTTTCGAAAAGAGAGATTGTTGTATCGGATTTAATTCACGTTTGACTGATTTGTTCTTCATACTGATTTACTTTTAAAACCACCGTAAGCCAAGCAAAGCCAACCAATTAAAAAGAGCGTGCCTCCAATCGGTGTCACCCAAACGAGAAATTTGCCCGCACCAAGCGCAAGCGCATAAAGGCTACCGCTAAAGAGCAGAATACCGTACACCCAAGTCCCTGCAGCAAGATTAACTATTTTGTTTGCAACCAATGATTCACGGCATAATTGCAAAATGCCAATCGCTAAAATCGCAATGGTGTGGAACATTTGATATTTCACACCCGTTTCAATCCAGGCTAACTCTTTAGGTTCTAAAACCTTGCTTAATCCATGTGCCGCAAAAGCACCAATTGTCACACACAAAAAACCGCTCAATCCCGCGATAAATAACCATTTGTTTTTCATTTAAAATTTTCCTATTAATACAGCTAAAATCCCTGCGGCGATTAAAGGTCCCACTGGAATACCGCCTAAGAAAGACACACCAATAATCGTACCAATTAATAATCCTGTCACCAAAACAGGTTGTTCACTCATTAATGGCACCCCTTTCCCCGCAAGCCATGCGACGAATACCCCGGTTAAAATAGAAACACCCATTTTCCAGTTTAAAAATGAACTTAAATCTGGAAGCTGAATTTTTCCCGACACTAACGGTGCAAGCACACCAATCGTTAAAATGATGATCCCGATTTTGACACCGTATTGTTCGAGTATAGGAATGTATTTGGATAATAAGGTTTGCTGCATAATTAATAGCACAGCGGCTGAGATGGTAATCGCGCTATTTTGGCTAATTAAACCTAAAACAATTAAGAAAACCAATAACAACGCGACCATATTGAATTGTAATGTCATAATACCTCTAAAGTGCGGTCAAAAAAAACGTAGGTTTTTCAACGTTGGCTTTGCCAACGGCCCCACAAGGGGTGAACAAGCGAACGAGTGAGCTTGTGAATAAAAAACTGACCACTTTTATGCGTGTAAAGTTTTTGTAAATTATACCAATTTCTTGCTTTTCTGTGTTTTTTATTTAGTGAAAAAAGGCTAGAATACAACTCAACTTTCTTCTCATACTCCCTGTTTTTACTAAGGTTTTTTGCCCTATGTCGAATGTCGTCAGCCCTGAATTAATTAAAACTGTTGTCCTGCTTGCTACCAGTGTCACTATCGTGCCACTTTTTAAGCGTATTGGCTTAGGTAGCGTGTTGGGTTATTTAGTGGCAGGCTGTTTAATTGGACCTTCCGTATTTAGTTTTATTAAAGATGCGGAATCAGTGCTACATATGGCAGAACTCGGCGTAGTCATGTTCTTATTTATTATCGGCTTAGAAATGCACCCCGAACGATTATGGGCAATGCGAAAAGCTATTTTCGGGCGAGGTCTTTTACAAGTCGGGCTATGTGGTGTTCTGCTTACCTTTGCTGGTATCTATATTTTAAATCTTCCTAAAGAGGTCGCATTTATTGCGGGTATGGGCTTTACCCTTTCTTCCACCGCTATTGTT
This sequence comes from Haemophilus sp. 27098_8_127, assembly GCF_041433495.1. Classification (NCBI taxonomy): domain Bacteria; kingdom Pseudomonadati; phylum Pseudomonadota; class Gammaproteobacteria; order Pasteurellales; family Pasteurellaceae; genus Haemophilus; species Haemophilus sp. 27098_8_127. Next base: position 230,653 of record NZ_JAPWBP010000003.1, on the reverse strand, counting down.
ATGCAGGTATTAGAAGAACGCGGGATTACGAATACACCAAAAGGCCAACGCGTTATTTCTACCTTAATTTTTGAAGATTTATCCATTGTGCCATTATTGGCTTCTATTGCCTTTTTAACGCCTGAAACCAAACATATTGAACATCACACAAACTGGACATCTATTGCTATTGCACTCGGTGCCGTTGTCGGTTTAGTGGTTGCGGGTAAATGGTTAATGAACCCAATTTTCCGTTTGATTTCCAAAGCTCATATTCGCGAAATGATGACAGCTGCCGCCTTACTTGTGGTGTTAGGTGCTGCATTAGCCATGGAAGCGAGTGGCCTTTCAATGGCGATGGGCGCATTCGTTGCGGGTGTAATGCTTTCAGAATCCGCATTCCGCCACCAATTAGAAGCCGATATTGAACCATTCCGTGGTTTATTGCTCGGTCTCTTCTTTATGGGCGTGGGAATGTCGCTTGACCTCAGTTTAGTCTTCAATGATGCGGTTTGGTTGTTAGGTATTGTATGCCTTTACATCGTCGGCAAAGCCTTAGCCGTTTATACCGTGGCACGTATTACAAAACTAGACCGCACCGAATCAGTTGGGCGAATGACCATTATGGCGCACGGTGGTGAATTTGCATTCGTACTCTTCTCTGCTGCGACGACTGCAGGCGTGATGACAAAAGATCAAAATGCGACTTTTACTGCAGCTGTCATTATTTCGATGCTATTCTCCCCATTGATTGGTTTATTGATGCGTAAAATTAACCAACGCAAATCAGCGAATCAAGAGGAAAAAGTCGATACTAGCGATCTTGATCCAATTGTGGATTTAGAAGATAGCGTGCTCGTGATTGGTTTTGGTCGTTTCAGCCAAATCGTGTGTCAATCGCTTCTGGTTCGTGGCATTAACGTCTCGGTGATTGACCGTAACATCGAAAACATCCGTGCGGCAGCGAAATTCGGTTTTAAAGTTTATTACGGTGACGGTGTTCGCCTTGATGTTTTACGTGCAGCGGGTATCGAAAAAGCCAAATGTGTTGTCATCGGGATTAACGATACACAACGTATTGAAAACATCGTTCAGAATTTGAAAGATGCTTATCCGAAACTCCCAATTTTGGCGCGAACTTATGACCGCCAAACAACCGTGAGTCTTATTAAGCAAGATGTAGACTTTATCGTGCGTGAAACCTTTGAATCTGCATTGACGCTCAGTCGTGCAACACTAATGCAATTAGGTATCAATAAAATTGAAGCTGATGAGGTCATTGCTGAAGTTCGTTACTTAGATCAAGAACGATTGAATGAAGAAGTTTTACATGGTTTTTCTACAGACATCATCCGAAAATATTGGATGCCAAAACCTTTCGTTAAACCACATTCTGATGCTGAAGCACTCAATGAAGAAACGGCTGAGATCTTAGAAAAAGAAGATGACACCAATGACGAAGCAGTGGTTGAAATCCTTCTTCATGATGATTCAGAAACAGAGAAACAAAAAGAAGTTGAATAATAAAAAAGCCCGATAAATCATTATCGGGCTTTTTTTTAAGCTTTCATTGTCACAAACCAGCAATTATGGATTTGTTTATTACGCTCAAAATCAAGCGGTAAGGTTTTAGCTGAAATTTCGACCGCACTTAATCCCAATTCATCTAACGCCTCAAAATCCATTTTAAAACCACGTTTATTGTTCGAGAACACGATGGTGCCGTTAGAGCGTAAAATACGTTTAAGATTACGCATCAATTTGATGTGATCACGTTGTACATCCCAACTATCTTCCATACGTTTAGAATTCGAGAATGTTGGCGGATCCACGAAAATTAAATCAAACTGGCGATCACATTTCTCTAACCACTGCAAACAATCTGCTTGTATGAGCTTGTGCTGCTTGCCTTCAATATCATTTAAAATCAGGTTTTGTTCTGCCCAGTTTAAATAGGTGTTAGACATATCCACGGTCGTCGTCGATTTTGCCCCGCCTAATGCCGTATGCACTGTTGCGGAACCGGTATAAGCAAAAAGATTGAGGAAATCTTTGCCTTTTGCCATTTCGCCAAGCATTTTACGGGTTAAGCGATGATCTAAAAATAATCCTGTATCCAAGTAATCCGTCAAATTCACCCAAAGCTGAGCGCCGTATTCATTCACATAGAAATATTCGCCTTTATTGGCCAATTTTTCATATTGATTCGTACCTTTTTGTTTTTGACGCACTTTCAAAATCAGTTTATTGGTTTCAATACCAGTGACTTGCAAGGTTGCAGTCACTGCATCTAATAAACGTTGACGCGCTTTATTTTCATCAATATTTTTGGGTGCGGCATACTCTTGCACCACAATATGATCACCATAACGATCCACTGCCACGTTATATTCCGGTAAATCGGCATCATATAAACGATACGCATCAAGACCTTGCTGCTTCGCCCATTTTTCAATTTTCTTGATATTTTTCTGCAAACGATTCGCAAAATCCACCGCTACCGTTGAAGTGCGGTCAAATTCAAGCGGATTTTCAGCCACACTTTCTTTACGTTCTGAAATTTGATAATTCTTCTGAACACAATCTAACGGACCGTTTTTTGCTTTAAATTGACGATGTGAACGCATACGCAAACAATCAAGCAACGTAGATTCACTACTGAAAATCGACGCATTCCAACCACCAAATTCATTTTTAAGACGTTGCCCAAAGACTGAATATAGTGCAATCAAAGCAGGCGTTGTACCTAAACGCTCACCGTAAGGTGGGTTACAAATCACTGTTCCCACTTCATCTGGACTTGGATTTTTTAATGCGGCGACATCACCTTGTTTCCAGTGAATTAAGTGTGCTACACCTGCATTTTGTGCGTTCTTTTGCGCTTTTTTCAGAACGCGATGATCGAGATCGAAGCCATAAAAATGCGGTTTTAGATTTTGATTAAAATAAGCTTCAGCTTGCTGTACCGCTTCTGCTTTCACCTCATCCCAAGCATCTTGATTATGCCCTTTCCAGCAATCAAAGCCCCAATGTAAACGATGTAATTGCGGTGCAATTTGTGCTTCCATTTGTGCAGCTTCGATTAACAAAGTACCCGAACCGCACATTGGATCCACTAATGGTGTCCCTTTTTTCCAACCTGAACGAAGCACTATCGCAGCGGCTAAGGTTTCACGTAAAGGCGCTTGGCCTGTATCTTCACGATAGCCACGTAAATGCAATGCTTCGCCACTTAAATCGAGTGAAACGACGAGTTCTTCTTTATTTAAATAAGCATGAATTCGCACATCTGGATAGTCTTTATCCACATTTGGACGCGCTTTCCCTTGGCGTTCAAAATAATCCACAATGGCATCTTTCACTCGCATCGCACCAAATTGGGTGTGACGAATTTCTTGGTTTGTCCCATTGAAATCAACAAAAAATGTGGCTTTCTCATCAAAATAACTTAACCAATCCTGCCCTGTCACAATTGAATACAAGTCTAAATCACTATATACCTTTCCATTTACAATCGGTAACAAAATACGCGAAGACAAACGTGACCATAATAAGCTGCGATAAAGTGTTTCATCATCAGCCTGAAAATGTACGCCGCCTTGTGCGATTTTACATTCCGTTGCACCAAGCTCAGCCAGTTCGACTTTTAAGAGTTCTTCAAAACCACGGGCAGTTGTGGCAAATAATTGTTTCATGCGTTTTCTCGATAGGGAAAAATTGGGCGGATTATAGCATAGTTTTTACTAGGATTTCGCCTAAGGCGACCTACTTTTCTTTGCTTGTGCAAAGCAAAGTAGGCAAAAGAAAACACACCCCAATTAAATCGCTAATCCTCATTCTTTTTCAATTTTCTTTACAGAAATTCTCGAACTCGCTTCGCTCAAACAAGCGAAAATTTCTTAAAAATTGAAAATCATTCGGGCGATTTAGATGGGGACAATAAAAAAACAGCCTTAAAGGCTGTTTTTAAGATAGAAGCAAATTAGATTATTTACTTAAACATTGAGCATAGCTATCAGCGGTGGCTTGAAGGAAATTCGCATAGGAATTTGGGCCAAGCTGTACGTTATCGCCAATAGGATCTAAACGACCGACATTAACTTTTGTACTTTGTGCAAGAGAGTCAATCACTTTTGGTGTGAATTGAGGTTCAGCAAAAAGACAATTTACATGGTGTTCTTCAATCTCTTCTTTGATGTGGGCAATGGTTTTTGCACCCGGTGCCACTAATGGATTAATGGTGAAATAACCGGTTTGATTTAAACCATACGCATCATTGAAATAGCTATAAGCATCATGGAATACAAAGAAGCCTTTATCTTTGAGTGGGGCTAATTGCGCTTTGATCTTATCGCTTTGCTCGGTCAAAGTGCGGTTAAAATCGGCTAAGTTTTTCGCGATGAGCTCTTTTTTATCCGGATATTGTTCCGTTAATTTATCCGCCACTTTTTGTGCCACAATTTGGCTGATGGCTGGTGAATACCATAAGTGCCAGTTCACGCTTAACCCATTTTCATCTACATCGTGGTGGTGATGCTCATGGTCATGGCCATGCTCGTGCTTATGATCGTGTCCATGCTTATGATCATGCCCGTGCTCATCTTCATCGCCTTCATGATAATGTTCATGATGGACCTTGCTTAAAAGCGGTTTAATTTCTGGAATCTCAGAAATATTGATGATTTTTTTGCTATCAATTTGGCTAATCGGTTTTTCTAAGAAAGCGTCAATATCTTCACCAACCCAAAGCACTAAATCTGCCGATTTCACTTTTTGCACATCTGAAAGTTTTAAGCTGTAATCATGTGGAGAAGCACCTGCTGGTACTAAAACCTGTGTATCCGTCACACCGTTTGCAATAGACGATGTAATAAAACCGAGCGGTTTCACGGAGGCCAATACATCAGCATTTGCCATCATTGGAAGGGTTAAAAGTGCGGTAGAAATTGCACTCATTTTTAATACTTGTTTCATGTTTGTTTCCTTACTTTCATTGGGAATTATTCTCAAAGCCAACATAGACTACGCCTTTTTGATAAAATTGCAACGTTCCAAATAAAAAAATGAAGTGATATTTCTTCATCTTGTTAAATACTTTCATTCATAAAGAAAAAGCAACGTTTTCACGTTGCTTCATTTCTTTATTTTAATAACTTATCGATTACCCTAGAAACGGCAAAAAAGCCAAAGGTTGCGGTTATCATAGTTGCTGCACCAAAGCCATTTGCACAATTCATGGTGGCTGAGACTTCACAGCCTTCGCCCATTTTAGGGAAAATCAGAGGCTGGCTGGAAAACACTGCATCAACTGCAAACTTACGTTGTGGATTTTGAGTAAAATTGAAATCCTTACGTAAAACTGACCGCACTTTTGCCAATAATGGATCTTGAATCGTTTTACTTAAATCAGCAATTTGAATTTTCGAAGGATCAGTCTGACCACCTGCGCCACCAATTGTAATAATCTTGATTTTATTACGTTTGCAATAGGCAATCATCGCGGCTTTGGTTTTCACGCTATCAATGGCATCAATCACATAATCATAACCACGATTTAAGTATTCCGCTTGATTATCCGGTGAGATGAAATCATCAATAATATTCACCACACATTCGGGATTAATCAGCTTAACGCGCTCGGCCATCACTTCCGTTTTAAGCTTGCCAATATTGCCGCTTAATGCAGGAAGTTGACGATTAATATTGGTGACACAAATATCATCCATATCAATCATAGTGATCTGCCCTACACCGCTTCGCGCCAATGCTTCCACCACCCACGAACCTACGCCGCCAATACCTATGACGCACACATGAACCTGACGCAAACGCGCCAAGCCTTCTGGTGTGTAAAGGCGGCCAATGCCGCCAAAACGTTGTTCGTAGTTATCGACTAGAGCCATTATTGTAGTACCCAAACTCGTCCATAGTGTTTTGATAACCCCGCAATATGACCCGCTTGATCGCCAATACCACGGTATAAGTCAAAGTGGTGACCATTAACTGCACCACCCACATCAAGCGCCACCATTAAGTGTAATTTGTGTGTGCCCATCCAGTTACCCTCATTATCAATATCAGGTACTTCAACCAATAATACAGTTCCAGAAGGAATCACATTGCGATCAGAAGCAACAGCAGCCATTGGCACTAAAGGCACACCAGCAGAACCCTTCACTTTACCTGTCGGATCGTTTTTAAAGAAAACATAAGATGGGTTACGTTCTAACAATTCTCGTACTCGAGATGGGTTTGCTTTCCCCCATTCACGAATCGCTTGAATAGACATTTTTTCTTTTGGAATTTCACCATCTTCAACTAACAAACGACCAACCGCTTGATATTTATAGCCATTTTGGCCAGCATAGGCTAAATAATTTAAATTGCCATCACCGTAATCAACATAGCCACTCCCCTGCACGCCTAATAGGAAGTTATCCATCATTGAATCACTGTAAGCGAGCTCTAAGCCTTGTCCAGCCAGTGCACCATTATAAATTTCTGCACGGCTATAACGTTTATAGCTTGGCATCGCATAAATTGGATGTTGATATTGACCTTGTGCAGTACGGCGTGCATGAATCACTGGCGAATAATAACCTGTCATCAACACGTTTTGATAACCATCAAAACCTTTCATAATCTGAGGATTAATGCCGTATTGTGCTAATTCATTTACATTTGCTCCAGCAAGCACCCAGTTAGTAATTTTGCCATAATTCGCCGCAAAGCGATTTGTTAATGAATTTGAATAATCACGAACATTCGTCAACTGTGTTAAAAAGTCACCTTGGTTAACGACCGCACTTTTATTCTCCACGGAAGCTACGGGACTTAAAATAGCTTGTTGATAAGTACGTCCACTATACTTTGCTCCGAATTTTTGTGGATCGTCGCCTGTCGCAGTACGCGGCAAGCTAGAATTATTTTTTGAAGAGACTTTACTTGGGGCCGATCCACATGATGCAAGTACTGAAACAGCCGCCATCACAGAAAGAATTTTTACGGCGAGATTTTGACGAAATTTCATTCTTATTTTCCTAAATTAAACTAACTAATACAAAGTTGCATACGCTATCAAAAATTCCCTTTTAGGACTAGCACTATTTCATAAAATGATTAATTAATATTCACATTGTTTATTTTCTTAACAAACGGAAAGTCAAATTCAGTTTAAATCTTGCAATAATTTTTGAAACGAGTATATTACGCGCCATCAGACGCGGGGTGGAGCAGCTTGGTAGCTCGTCGGGCTCATAACCCGAAGGCCGTCGGTTCAAATCCGGCCCCCGCAACCAAATTACAAAGCACCGAAATTTCGGTGCTTTTTTCGTTTTTAGATAAAGATAAAATTGAATCGAAATAAAAAGGCACATGTCGTGAAACATTATGCCTTTATCTATCAATCTTATTAGATTTGATACTTTGTTTTATCGCCAATATCAAAGTGCAATGGCATTCGCCATTTTTGAACCGCAAGAATTAATAATAATCCCCCAACGATCAACGATAAAATTCGGGCAATCCAACCCCCTTCAAATACCCAAGTAAACCAAAGTGCGGCGACAAATGCAGGTTGTAAATTTAATAGCGGTACTCTAAAACAGAAGTATTCTTTAAAACATAAACCGCCAAGTGTTACCAAGGCACCACCTAACGCTAATTCATGCCAATCTAAAAGCGCACATAAAAGTGCAAGCCACGTGGCAAATTGGAATGTTAAACGAAAATGCTTTAAATAAATATGAAGGGATGATGCACAACAAGTTGCCGCAATCAACACGGCAATTTGAGCCTGTTGAGGATACCAAGTTAAAGCCAAGATGCTAAATGCCGCAATGACAAAGCCTGTGCGATAAATAATGACAGTGAGTTTATCCCAAACATCCATTGGAGATTGAATATGTGGATCAGCCATGTAATTTCCTTATTTTGATAATAAAAAGTGCGGTCAAAAACACTCTCATTTTTGACCGCACTTAACATTGAGATTATTTTAATCGATCTAAAATCTTTTGATGAATGCCGCCAAAGCTACCGTTTGACATCACAAGAATATGATCCGTTGGTTTTGCTTCTGCCACAATCATATCGACTAATTTATCAACATTTCCTGTGTAATGTGCAGGTTGCACACATTGTCCCGCAATTTCAGCGATGTCCCATGGAATATTATCTGGTTGTAACATAAATACGGCATCGGCACGTCCTAGTGCTGGGGCAATTTCATCTTTATGCACACCCATTTTCATGGTGTTTGAACGAGGCTCTAATACGGCAAGAATACGTACGCCACCGCCAACTTTGTCACGCAACGCAGTAAGTGTTGCCAAAATGGCTTCTGGGTGATGAGCAAAGTCATCATAAACCGTAATCCCGTTTACTTCACCCTTCACTTCTAAACGACGTTTTGCATTGATAAAGCTACCTAATGCATGACATGCATCTTCAATTTTCACACCGGCATGGTAAGCCGCCGCAATCGCCATTAAAGCATTGTGCATATTGTGCTGCCCAACAATATTCCATTTCACTTCAGCGACTTTTTGACCATGATGGAATACAGCAAATTCAGAGCAATCATTGGTAATACGTTCCGCAAACCATTCTTTATCTTTACCGATAAATTGCTGTTCTGACCAACATCCCATATTGAGGGTTTCTTTCACGCTCTGTTCATCTGCAAAAGAAAGAACGCGTCCTGTAGAAGGAATGGTGCGGATCATATGATGGAATTGACGCTGGATCGCGTGAAGATCATCGAAGATGTCAGCATGATCGAAGCTAATGTTATTAATGATCAAGGTTTTCGGATTGTAATGTACAAATTTAGAACGTTTATCAAAGAACGCCGTATCATATTCATCTGCTTCAATCACGAAGAACTCGCTTTCCCCTAAACGAGCAGATGTACCAAAATTCCCCGCAATACCACCGATTAGAAAACCGGGTTTTAATCCATTTTGTTCTAAAATCCAAGTCAACATGCCCGTTGTTGTGGTTTTACCATGTGTACCTGAAACCGCCAATACCCAACGATTACGCAACAAATGGTCGTGTAACCATTGCGGGCCAGATGTATAAGGCAACGCATTATCCAAAACATATTCCACACAAGGATTACCACGTTTCATGGCATTGCCAACAATCACCATATCGGGTGCAGGCTTAAGTTGAGCCACATCATAATTAGGAATAATTTCAATACCCTGCTCTTGTAAAAAAGTGCTCATTGGCGGGTAAACATTGGTATCGGAGCCCGTTACTTTATAACCCATTTGTTTGGCAATCATCGCAACACCACCCATAAAGGTCCCGCAGATGCCTAAAATATGAATATGTTTCATTGTTCTTCTCTAGTTGCTAAAAATGCTGACTATGATAAATCAACTCAAAGATTGAGTAAATAAGGGCTGTTTACATAAACAGCCCTCTTTCTTATTTGATTCGGTCAAAGCCTTCTTGAAGATCGGCAATTAATTCATCCGTGTCTTCAAATCCAATATGCAGACGAATTAATGAACCTGTTAATTTGCGCTCAATACTCGGACGAATTTTCGCAATTTCTTCTGGTTGATTACATAAAATGAGCGATTCAAACCCACCCCAAGAATAAGCCATTGTGAAAAGATCAAAATGATCCATAAAGGCAGAAAGCTCTTCATCGTTTAAACGTTTATGTAATTCAAAAGAAAATAAACCGCTTGCACCAGTAAAATCACGTTTAAAGTTTTCATGACCTGGACAGCTTGGTAACGCTGGATGATAAACTGCTTTCACTTGTGGTTGTTCACTTAACCATTTGGCGACTTTTAAACTACTTTCATGATGTTGTTTTAATCGCACACCTAAGGTACGAATACCGCGTGCTGTCGTATAAGCAGAATCCGCATCGACCATTTGTCCCATTAAATAGGAATGTTCGCGCAATTTATCCCAAGTACGCGCATTAGCCACTGCGGTACCGATCATAATATCAGAATGCCCCACTAAATATTTGGTCCCAGCTTGAATAGAAATATCAATACCGTGTTCTAACGCTTTGAATAGTACGCCTCCTGCCCATGTATTATCGATCATAATGACGATTTCAGGACTTACGGCTCGAACCGCTTTAACAATCGCAGGAATATCTGGCACCTCCATTGTTAAAGAACTTGGTGACTCTAAAAATAAGACTTTCGTGTTTGGCTGCACAAGTTTCGCAATCTCCGTGCCTATCATGGGATCATAATAGGTCGTATCAATATGCATTTTTTTCAAAATCACATTGCAAAAATCTTGTGTTGGCTCATAAGCAGCACCTGTCATTAAAACGTGATCGCCCGTTTCTACAAAGGATAAAATAGCATTGGTTACCGCTGCGGCACCACAAGGATAAAGGTAACAACCAGCCCCCCCTTCCATTTCACACATTAAATCTTGAAGTGCAAAGTGTGTTAACGTGCCACGACGTCCATAGAAAAGCTCTCCCTTGTAACGATTTTTTGTACAATGTTTTTTATCAGCAATAGTGTCAAACACTAAAGAAGAGGCACGTTGGACCACTGGGTTTACCGCCCCTTGGGTAAAACGTTTTTTACGTCCGGCATGAACCAGTGTCGTTGATAAAGTATGATGTTCTGACATATATTTCACCTGTAACTTAGACAATATTAATTAATTCAATAGATAAAAACAGCTGTTAAAGTGTGGTTAATTTTTTTAGAATACTAACCGAGTTTTTGCGTTAGCAAAATTTTTATTAACATTTATATAGGAATTATGACTATGGTATTAGTAACTCGTCAAGCTCCAGATTTTACTTCCTCTGCAGTTTTAGGCAATGGTGAAATCGTTAACAACTTCAATTTCAAAAAACACGTTAATGGTAAAGCTGCGGTATTATTCTTCTACCCATTAGACTTTACTTTCGTTTGCCCATCTGAATTAATCGCATTCGACCACCGTTATGAAGAATTCAAAAAACGTGGTGTTGAAGTTGTTGGTGTATCTATCGACTCAGAATTCACTCACAATGCATGGCGTAATACCCCAACTGAAAACGGCGGTATCGGTGCAGTTAAATATGCATTAGCAGCTGACGTTAAACACGAAATCGCTAAAGCATACGGTATCGAACACCCAGAAGAAGGTGTGGCATTACGTGCTTCATTCTTAATCGACAAAAACGGCGTTGTTCGTCACCAAATCGTAAACGACTTACCATTAGGTCGTAACATCGATGAAATGTTACGTATGGTAGATGCGTTACAATTCCACGAAGAACACGGTGAAGTTTGCCCTGCTCAATGGGAAAAAGGCAAAGAAGGTATGAAAGACAGCCCAGAAGGTGTTGCTAAATACTTGAAACAAAACGCTGACAAACTTTAATTTTAAGAAAAAGCCACATTAAGTGGCTTTTTTTATTTTTGTAGATCCTTTAAAATGAACGTATCTTTAACCAAAGTGCGGTTATTTTTATGAAATATAATGTTCCCATTTTCCTGACGATTCTCCGAGTGATTTTAATCCCATTCTTCGTTTTGGCGTTTTATCTCCCTATCCCTTCAGCGCCTTTTATTACCACTCTTATTTTCTTTATAGCTGGTGTCACTGACTGGTTTGATGGCTATCTTGCTCGAAAATTAAAACAAACAACTCGCTTCGGTGCTTTCCTTGATCCTGTAGCTGATAAAGTGATGGTGATTACTGCCCTTGTGTTAATCGTGGAATATCAACATTCTTTCTGGATTACTATCCCTGCTATTATTATGATTTCACGTGAAATTATTATCTCTGCTTTACGTGAATGGATGGCTGAATTGGGTGAACGTAATAAAGTGGCCGTTTCATGGTTGGGAAAAGTGAAGACAACCTCTCAAATGCTAGCTTTAGGTGGATTACTCTGGCGATATAACGTTTATATGGAAACATTGGCAATCATACTACTCTACTTGGCGGCGATTTTAACAGTGTGGTCAATGCTCCAATACTTGAAAGCAGCTAAAGGCAGCTTGTTAGATAACATTGAATTATAGAATTGGCTAAATTTTAAATAAAAGGTGCGGTTATTTTAATCGCACCTTTTGTTTTTGAATTATTTTTAACCAATCAAAAAAATTTTTTACGAATTTTATTTGACACAATAAGATAAATCCGTAAAATACGCCCCGTTGTTTGGCAACAAGCAAATGCGGGAATAGCTCAGTTGGTAGAGCACGACCTTGCCAAGGTCGGGGTCGCGAGTTCGAGCCTCGTTTCCCGCTCCAATTTGCCCGAGTGGTGGAATCGGTAGACACAAGGGATTTAAAATCCCTCGCCTTTCGAGGCGTGCCAGTTCAAGTCTGGCTTCGGGCACCATTTCAAAATCATACCAGTGGGTCGTTAGCTCAGTCGGTAGAGCAGCGGACTTTTAATCCGTTGGTCGAAGGTTCGAATCCTTCACGACCCACCACTTTAAATCAGCACCTTAACGGGTGTTTTTTTATACCTAAAATTTAAGATAAAGACTTTCCCACTCTCTTTTCTAAAAAAACACATAAAAAAAATAACCGCACTTTCGTACGGTTACTTATTCATATTCACTTTAAACGATTATCCGTGATAACGTCCTACACCTAATTCATCTTCTTTACGAGTACGGTTCATCACTTCTTGTGGAGATTGTGCAATACGTAATCCCATTTGATCTTCAGTACGCACCACTTCACCACGTAGAGAGTTAGTATAAACATCGGTAATCTTGATATCGACAAACTTACCGATCATATCTGGTGAGCCTTGGAAATTCACAATACGGTTGTTTTCAGTACGTCCTGTTAATTCCATAATATCTTTCTTAGATGGCCCTTCTACCAATACACGTTGCTCTGTGCCAAGCATACGACGGCTATATTGTGCCGCTTGTTGGTTGATACGCTCTTGTAAAAGATAGAGACGTTGTTTTTTCTCTTCTTCAGTGACATCATCTGGCATATCAGCTGCAGGTGTGCCTGGGCGCGCGGAATAGATAAAGCTGAAGCTCATATCAAAGTTAACTTGCGCGATGAGATTCATTGTTTGTTCAAACTCTTCATTGGTTTCACCCGGGAAGCCAACAATGAAATCTGAGCTGATTTGAATATTTGGACGCACCGCACGTAATTTACGAATGATCGATTTATATTCTAACGCAGTATGACCACGTTTCATCATGGTTAAAATACGGTCAGAACCAGCTTGTACCGGCAAGTGTACGAAGTCCACTAATTCAGGTGTATCGCGATACACGTCAATAATATCGTCAGTAAATTCGATTGGGTGACTGGTGGTAAAACGTAAGCGATCGATACCGTCAATAGACGCCACTAAACGCAATAATTCCGCAAATGTACAGATACCGCCATCAAATGTCGGACCACGATACGCATTTACATTTTGGCCTAATAAATTGATTTCACGTACACCTTGATCAGCCAACTGTGCAATTTCAAATAACACATCATCAACAGGACGGCTGACTTCTTCACCACGGGTATAAGGCACCACGCAGTAAGTACAATATTTATTACAGCCTTCCATAATAGACACAAATGCAGTTGGACCTTCTGCGCGAGGCTCTGGTAAGCGGTCAAATTTCTCAATTTCAGGGAAACTGACATCCACCACCGAACTTTTACCGCCACGAATTTGATTAATCATTTCTGGTAAGCGATGTAAAGTTTGCGGACCAAATACGATATCCACGTAAGGTGCACGATGACGAATATGTTCACCTTCTTGTGAAGCCACACAACCGCCCACACCGATGACTAGGTTTGGATTTTGTTTTTTTAATTCTTTCCAACGACCTAACTGATGGAACACTTTTTCTTGTGCTTTTTCACGGATAGAACAGGTGTTAAGAAGTAACACATCTGCTTCTTCTGGAATATCTGTCAATTCCAAACCATGTGTATTTAAGAGAAGATCGGCCATTTTCGATGAATCATACTCATTCATCTGACAGCCCCATGTTTTAATATGTAATTTTTGCGTCATATTGCTTAAAAAATAAAGATTAGTAAAAAGATAAAATCGGTCGGCTATTGTACAGATTTGTGGGAATTCTGGCTAGTGTAAAATGGACTTTTACCTATTTCGGTATAGAAAAAGTGCGGTTAAAATCATCTAAATTTTAACCGCACTTTGTTTAGTATCCTTCTTCTTCCATATTGGGTAGGAATGTTTTTTGTTTGATTCGTTTTACTCTCGTTTCAATTCGTCCATCTGGGTGTAGCTCAATTTCACGCCAACCTGGTTGTAAGGTATCTAACGCAAAATGATTGCTATCTGGCTTAAATTGAATACAAGTCGCTGGCGTTGCCATGGTTTGATACCCCTGCCAATAACCATCAACCTGTTGATGAATATGCCCGTATAAAATCCCTTTTACATTGTTGAATTGAGCAAGAACGGCTGAGAAGCTATGCGCATTACGCAAGTTATGCTGATCAAGCCATGCTGAATTCGTTGGTAATAAATGATGATGCAATACGACTAAGCTATGACGCGCTGGATTTTCTGCTAATTTTGTTTTTAACCAATCTAATTGGTAAGCACTTAATTCACCATGAGGCACACCGGATACTTGGCTATCTAACAAAATCACTTGCCAGTGTTTACCTAGAAGTAAATGTTTTGACGCATTAATAGGCGATTGGCTTAAATGTTCGACCATTTTAGGTTGGAAATCATGGTTACCCGGAAGCCAAAATACCCATTTATTTAACGGTTTAACCATTTCAACAAATCGTAAATAGCCTTCGTCACTACTATCTTGTACCAAATCCCCCGTTGCAAGCACGATATCATAGTCAAAAGACTCAGACTGAATTTCTTTTAACACCTGAGAAAAACTTTCGTGCGTGTTGATACCTAATAAGTCTTTGCTTGTATCTTTAAACAAATGAGGATCGGTAATTTGTAATAATTTAACAATTTCACTCGCGGGTTCGTATTCAAATCTATTGTTCATGGGACTCCTATTGCCAGCGTTGCTGCAATTGGGCGTAATTTAATTGAAGCCATTGCAAGCCCATTACTGCAATGCCATTATCAATTTTGCCTTCACACATCCATTGATAGGCTTGCTCACGTTTCACCACATGAACACGAATGTCTTCATTCTCTTCAGCTAAACCATGAAGTCCCTTGGCTTGCGAGCTATCAACTCGTCCGACAAACAAATGAATACGTTCGACGACACCCCCCGGGCTATCCCACACGCTTACACAATGTGTGAGATCTTGAACGGATACGCCTGCTTCCTCTTCACTTTCACGCAAAGCGACTTCTTCAGGTTGTTCACCCTCTTCTACCATCCCGGCGATCAATTCTAATAACCAAGGGGAACGAGCTGATTCAGGTTGATATGCACCAATACGTACTTGCTCAACTAAAACCACTGCATCTTTTTCCGGATCGTAAGCAATCACTGCAGAAGCAGCACCTTTGACCAATAATTCACGTGTCACAACGCCACTTTCGCCACCGGCAAAAAGCTTATGTTTAAACTGTACTTTCTTAAGTGTAAAAAAACCTTTATAAACAGTTTCTTCATTAAGAACTTCTATATCATGCTGACTAAACTGTTGAATTTGTGACATCATTACTCTCCTAGTATCGAGGTCGCATAATACTCCCATAAAAAAATAAAAAAAACTGAACCCTCTATTTTTTTGTCGAAACTTTGAAGCCGGTCACAAAAAAAGAAAACCTATGATGATTTCTTATTCATCATAGGTTTACATTAAAAATTTATTTAAATTAACAAACGCGGCTGGTTATCTCCCCATCTGCTACCTTCGTTTTAATGGTGTCGCCTGTTTTGACTTGCTTCACACTCATAATAGCATGTCCTTTATCATCCTCTGCAATGGAATATCCTCGCGCTAACACTTTCAATGGGCTTAATCCATCTAACTTACCACACAATGTCGCTAATTTATTTTGACGTTCCGTGACTTGACGATTCGCCCCTAAATTTAACCGCACTTGTAACTGGGTTAAATACTGTGATTGTTTTTGCAATCGATAAGGCAACGGATTTTGTTTTAAGCGTGCTGAAAGTGCGGTCAATTTTTGCTGCGTTTTATCCATTTGACGTTGCATTGCCAAGACTAAACGATGATGTAATTGCTCTGTTCGGGCTTTCTGCATCAACAATTGATTTTGCGGATGTTGGTTTTGCAGGCGTAAATGTAACTGTTGTAAACGTTGTTGTTGATGACTAAAAATACGATCCAACGCCATCTCCAAACGCTGTTGTTTATAAGCTAACTGTTGAAGTAATTCCTGCTGATTGCGACTCACTAACTCCGCAGCAGCAGAGGGGGTTGGTGCTCGTAAATCAGCCACAAAATCTGCTATGGTGACATCCATTTCGTGACCGACCGCACTAATAATCGGTAAATTAGAACGGAAAATCGCACGTGCCACTTCTTCTTCATTAAAGCACCAAAGATCTTCTAAGGAACCACCACCTCGACCGACGATCAATACATCCACTTCTTGACGAGCATTGGCGAGTTCAATCATTTGGACGATTTCAGCCGTTGCTTCTTTGCCTTGTACTGCCGTTGGGTAAATCACCACTTTTAAACTGGGATCTCGGCGAGCCAAAATATGCAGAATATCTTGTAAAGCAGCGCCAGTCGAAGAGGTAATAATGCCCACCGCTTTAGCAAAGTCCGGCAAGCTTTTCTTCAAGTTTTGTGCAAACAACCCTTCAGCCGCCAATTTCATTTTTAGCGCTTCAAATTGCTGTTGCAACAATCCCTCACCAGCAGGGTGCATGGATTCAATAATCAGCTGATAATCACCACGAGGCTCATATAAACTGACATTTGCCCGCACCAAGACTTGCATACCATTTTGCGGACGAAATCCCACCCGCAAATTTTTCATGCGGAACATGGCACCGCGGACTTGGGCATTTTCATCTTTTAGCGTCAAATACCAGTGTCCTGACACTGGTTGGGTGAAATTAGAAATCTCCCCTGTAAGCCAAATCTGTGAAAAATTCCCTTCTAACATTTGGCGAGCGGCGCTGTTAAGCTGGGAAACGGAGTAAATGTTTTCAGACATTATTCAATCAACACCCAACCGTCATCTAACCAGTTACAAATCGAATCGAGCAATAATTCCATTGTACTTTCAGGATCTTCTGTATCATTCACTAAATTATTTAAGAATGCCCAATCTAGCGCTTCACCATCGGAAAGACGTTTCAACACTTCTGCTTCAATAACATTCACTTCATCCAACCATTCGCCATTCGCATAAATGCGGAGCGGATTTTCGGTGTAAATTAATTTGCAGTTATTGTCCTGCATTAATACACCTTGTTCCTCTTCTAAAATTGACCGCACTTCGTCAGGATCGGACATTTCATCGGATACCAACATTTCATAACGACGTGAACTCACTGTGCCTGCTACTGCTTGTTTGAATAATGTATCAAAGGCTTCAGACTCCGCCAATTTCGCTAAGAATTGTTTTTTCATTGCCTGGATATTTTCATCTGCCAATTTGCCCGTGCTCTGCTCTGATTGCGTTAAGCGTAACGGTAATTGGAATTCGCTTAAATTCAATTCAGGATCCTGATGACAAAACGCTTTATTCACGTTATCAAAAATGTCAGCTAAATTCGGGTAACGCAAGCCAAAAGAAAAGGTCAAACAATCATCTTCTGCCACACCATAATGTGACATACGAGCCGGAATATAAAGAATATCGCCTGGATTCATCACTTCATCAATTACCAATTCGCCCATATCATCGAAAATACGGATCGGCTGATTTGGTTTGAATTCTGTGGAAGAATCACACCATTTGCCTAACTGCCAGCGACGATGACCATAGCCCTGCACCAAGAACACATCATATTCGTCATAATGTTTACCAACGGAACCTCCTTTAGGTGCATAGGACACCATAATATCATCACGTTGCCATTGTGGGATAAAGCCAAATTTATTCCAAAGCTGACCGAGTTCTGTACTCCATTGCTCTAAATTTTGGACGAGCACTGACCATTTCTCTGGTACATCTGTAAAATCCTCTTCGGATAAGGGACTGAAAAACACTTTCCAATTATCATCTGAAAAGGTTTTGACTAAACGCGCGGTCACCTCTTCGCCTTGTGCTAATTCGATAATATCGTCAGGCTCGAATTGGCCGACAATTTCAGGTAAACCATTACGAATAATCAATGGTTTTTTCTGCCAATAATCACGCAGGAAAATTTCAGGGGTAATGCCCTCAGGCAGACAATATTGGTTGGAAAGTGCGGTCATTTTTTACTCCTTTTCCTGTTTTTCTTGTTGGGCTTTTTCTTGTGCAGCTTTGGCTTGTTCTGCTGCACGTTTACGACGAATTTCTTTAGGATCCGCTAACAATGGACGGTAAATTTCAATACGCTCACCATCTTTTAATTGATCCGTTAATTTGGCTGGACGGGAATAAATCCCCACTTTATTCTCACGCAAATCGATCTCAGTAAACTGTTGCAAAATGCCTGATTGTAAAATAGCTGTTTGGATCATCGTGCCTTCATCCACTTTGAAGGATTTCAAATAATAACGATCCGGTAAGGCATAGGCGATTTCAATATTAATTTGGTTCATGTCTTATTCTGTCTTAATGAGTTTTCCGTTATTATAGCGGAAAAGTTCGGTCAATATTAACGATAAAATCAGGAGTTCATCATGAATTGGGTATTTTTTGCCATTGGTTCAGCCTTTTTCGCTGGACTTACCGCTATTTTAGGCAAATTAGGGGTTGAAGGCATTAACAGCAATCTCGCGACCTTTATCCGTACGATTGTGGTTTTACTAGTCACGGCTGGCATCATTAGTGCCCGCAATGAATGGCAACTGCCACAACATATCGCAGCAAAACCACTCACCTTTTTAATTCTTTCTGGTATTGCTACGGGCCTATCTTGGCTTTGTTATTATCGTGCGTTGCAAATGGCGCCCGCCTCTTGGGTTGCGCCCATTGATAAACTCAGTGTCGTGATTGCCATTATTTTAGGCGTGGTATTGTTAGGCGAACCTTTAAGTATGAAATTAGTTATGGGAAGTCTATTAATTCTCTCAGGCGTTTTAGTCTTAGCCTTATAGATTGAGAAATTAGCCCTTTTTCGCTACAATACGCCACTATTTTTATTCAAGCGGAAAACTATGTCTGAAATTAAACTCATCGTGGGGCTGGGAAACCCTGGCGATAAATATGCGGAAACCCGCCACAATGCAGGTGAATGGCTGATTGAGCGTTTAGCTCGTCGCTTTAATGTTTCGCTTAATGCAGAAAATAAATTCTTCGGTTACGTAGGAAAAACACTAATTAATGGCAAAGAAATCCGTTTTTTAGTGCCAACGACGTTTATGAATTTAAGCGGAAAAGCCGTAGGGGCACTTGCTAATTTTTATCGCATCAAACCAGAAGAAATTTTAGTGCTACACGATGAATTAGATTTACCGCCGGGCACCGTGAAATTAAAACAAGGTGGCGGACATGGCGGACACAATGGTTTAAAAGATATCGTAGCTCAGCTTGGTAACAGCAACAATTTCTATCGTTTACGCATTGGTATTGGTCATCCTGGACACCGTGATTTAGTTTCAGGTTTTGTGCTTAACAAACCCGCGCCTGCAGAAAGAGAAGCGCTCGATAAAGCGTTAGACGAAGCCACCGATTGCATTGAATTGCTTTTCAAAGAAGGCATGGTGAAAGCTACCAATCGATTAAACAGTTTTAAAATTTAACTCAAAAGTGCGGTGAAAAAATACCATAAATTTTAACCGCACTTACGCTCACAATAAGGAAAACATCATGGGATTTAAATGTGGTATCGTTGGTTTGCCAAACGTCGGCAAATCTACCCTTTTTAATGCATTAACCAAAGCCGGTATCGAAGCGGCAAACTATCCGTTCTGTACCATCGAACCAAATACTGGCGTGGTACCAATGCCAGATCCGCGTTTAGATGCGTTAGCGGAAATTGTTAAACCTGAACGAGTATTACCCACCACCATGGAGTTTGTGGATATCGCAGGTTTGGTTGCGGGTGCAAGTAAAGGTGAAGGCTTAGGGAATAAATTCTTAGCTAACATCCGTGAAACTGATGCGATTGGTCATGTTGTTCGTTGCTTTGAAAATGATGACATCGTGCACGTTGCGGGTAAAATCGACCCATTAAGCGATATCGAAACCATCAATACCGAATTAGCCCTTGCTGACTTAGACAGCTGCGAACGTGCAATCCAACGTTTACAAAAACGTGCTAAAGGTGGCGATAAAGATGCAAAATTTGAGCTATCTGTGATGGAAAAAATCCTTCCTGTACTTTCTGAAGCAGGCATGATTCGTTCTGTTGAGTTAGATAAAGATGAGTTATTAGCAATTAAAAGCTATAACTTCCTTACATTAAAACCAACCATGTACATCGCGAACGTGAATGAAGACGGTTTTGAAAATAACCCGTATTTAGACAAAGTACGTGAGTTTGCAGAAAAAGAAGGATCTGTTGTGGTGCCTGTGTGTGCGGCGATTGAAGCGGAGATTGCTGAACTTGATGACGATGAAAAAATCGAATTCTTGCAAGATCTTGGCATTGAGGAACCTGGCTTAAACCGTGTAATTCGTGCAGGTTATGCCTTATTAAATCTTCAAACCTACTTCACTGCGGGTGTGAAAGAAGTTCGCGCATGGACGGTTTCTGTTGGTGCAACCGCCCCTAAAGCAGCGGCTGTAATCCACACAGACTTTGAAAAAGGCTTCATCCGTGCAGAAGTGATTGCTTACGATGACTTCATCCAATTCAAAGGTGAAAACGGAGCAAAAGAAGCGGGTAAATGGCGCTTAGAAGGTAAAGACTACATCGTCCAAGATGGTGATGTTATGCACTTCCGCTTTAACGTATAAAAACACTTCAGACCGCATAACTATGCGGTCTTTTTGTATTTATAAAAGGAAAAAACAATGTCGGATAAATTAAATCAACTCATCGAATTGTTAAAACTAGAAAAAATTGATGATCTTATCTTTCGCGGAGCCTGTGAAGACTTAGGTTTTCGCCAAGTGTTTGGTGGTCAAGTCGTAGCGCAATCTCTTTCTGCCGCGATGCAAGTTGCCCCGCCTGAGCGCGTACTCCACTCTTGCCATGCTTACTTTTTGGCACCTGGCGACAGTCAATACCCGATTATTTATGACGTGGAAACTTTACGTGAAGGGCGCAATTTTTCTGCATTACGCGTAAAAGCTATTCAGCATAAAAATGTGATTTGTCATGTCACTGCTTCATTTCAAGTACCCGAAGAAGGCTTTGACCATCAATCAGCCATGCCACAAGTGCCGGGGCCAGAACAATGTATTGATGAGCACGAAATCATGTTAAAAGTGGCGCAGACTTTGCCTGAAAGCTTGAGTGAAAAATTTGCCCAAGAACGACCATTTCAGATTCATAGCCGATATTTGAACAATCCATTTGATGGTCGAAAACTGCCACCAGAACAATATGCTTGGTTTAAAACCAACGGAGAAGCTCCATTAGATTTGCAGACTCAACAATGTCTCTTGGCCTATTTCTCTGATTTTCACTGTATTTTGACCGCACTTCACCCGCATGGGAAAGGCTTTTTACAGAAAGGGATGAAAGTGGCCACGATCGACCACAGTATTTGGTTCCACCGCCCTTTCAATTTAAATAATTGGCACTTACATGCCATTGAAAGTAATAATGCTTTTGCGGGTCGTGGTTTAGCGAGAGGACAAATTTTTGCTGCAGATGGCACATTAATTGCCACCACACAGCAGGAAGGTTTAATTCGTTATCAAGAATAACCGCACTTTAAAACAAGGTGCAGACTAGCCTTCGTAACCGATATCTTCGAAAGTTGGGTTTTCTGCGCCTTGTTTCGCTAATTCATCACAAATTTCATTTTCACGGTGGCCAGAATGGCCTTTCACCCACTGCCAATTAATGTTATGGGTTTGAATCGCCTGATCTAACGCAATCCATAAATCCTGATTTTTTACCGCTTTGCCCGTGCTCGCTTTCCAATTGTTTTTCTTCCAATTGTAAATCCATTGTGTGATGCCATTTTTCATATATTGGCTATCGCTATAAAGCGTCACATGGCAAGGCTCTTTTAAGCTATTTAAAGCCTCAATCACTGCTCGTAATTCCATGCGATTATTGGTGGTTTTGAAATACCCTTTTGAAATATGTTTTTCATGCTGTTTATAGCGCAGGACAATCCCTATGCCACCGGCTCCCGGGTTGCCGAGGCAAGATCCATCCGTAAAAATTTCAATCTGTTTTTGCATAACTAATTCGAGCTTGTGTAAAATAGGCAGTATTTTAAAGGAAACAGATAGGTAGAACAATGATAAATCCGGATCGCCAGATTGTACTGGATACTGAAACCACCGGTATGAACCAAATTGGTGCGCATTACGAAGGACATTGCATTATTGAAATCGGTGCCGTGGAAATGATCAACCGTAAATATACGGGCAATAATTTTCACATTTATATTAAGCCGGATCGTTTGGTTGATCCCGATGCCATTAAAGTTCACGGTATTACGGATGAAATGCTGGCGGATAAACCGGATTTCAAAACGATTGCACAAGACTTTATTGAATACATTCGTGGAGCCGAACTGCTGATTCACAACGCCCCCTTCGACGTGGGCTTTATGGACTATGAATTCCGTAAACTTGGGTTAGATATCAAAACAACCGACATTTGCCTCGTCACCGATACGTTGCAAATGGCACGCCAAATGTACCCGGGAAAACGTAATAGCTTAGATGCTTTGTGTGATCGTTTAGGCATTGATAACAGCAAACGAACACTCCACGGCGCGTTACTGGATGCGGAGATTTTAGCTGACGTTTATTTATCCATGACGGGCGGGCAAACCAGTCTATTTGACGAAGATCATGCGGATAGTTCAATTATCCAAGCTAGCGCCAATATGCAAGATCTTCAAAGTGCGGTCAATTTTTCGCAGAATTTAAAAGTGTTACAACCCACTGATGACGAACTCCAAGCTCATTTAGATTTCCTTAAATTGGTCAATAAAAAGAGTGATGGCAAATGTTTTTGGTCTATTCGTACGGGTGAGGAAACCTCACATTAATCGGTTATCTATTAATCAGATAAACATAAAAAAGAAAAAAAAGATTGACGGTTTTAACGTTCATCATTATTATACCCAGCACTTAGCGGAGTGGTAGTTCAGCTGGTTAGAATACCTGCCTGTCACGCAGGGGGTCGCGGGTTCGAGTCCCGTCCATTCCGCCAATTTAAAACTTGTCTTAATATACTCACGGAGTGGTAGTTCAGCTGGTTAGAATACCTGCCTGTCACGCAGGGGGTCGCGGGTTCGAGTCCCGTCCATTCCGCCAATTAAGCCGAGATAATGAAGCACCTGAAGGTGCTTTTTTTATGCCCAAATTTTACCTGCCAGCCAACATTCGCTATAATTAACCAAATTTACACTTTACAGAGATATTTTTATGACAACTCCTGTCGTTGCCTTAGTGGGTCGCCCAAACGTTGGTAAATCCACCCTATTCAATCGTTTAACTCGTACTCGCGATGCGCTTGTCGCTGACTTCCCCGGTTTAACCCGAGATCGTAAATACGGTCATGCCAATATTTCTGGCTATGATTTCATTGTGATCGATACCGGCGGTATTGATGGCACAGAAGAAGGCGTTGAAGAAAAAATGGCGGAACAATCCTTATTAGCCATTGAAGAGGCCGATGTCGTGCTTTTCTTAGTGGATGCTCGTGCAGGTTTAACGGCTGCAGACATTGGCATTGCCAACTACTTACGCCAACGTACGAATAAAACAACCGTCGTGGTGGCAAACAAAACTGATGGTATTGATGCAGATTCACACTGTGCAGAATTCTATCAATTAGGCTTAGGTGAAATTGAACAAATTGCCGCATCACAAGGCCGTGGTGTGACCCAGTTGATGGAGCAAGTACTTGCCCCTTTAGCGGAAAAATTACAAGAAAACGAAGCAGAAAATGACCGCACTTCTGATGAAGAAGAAAAAGATGAATGGGATCATGAATTTGACTTTGATTCAGAGGAAGATACGTCATTAATTGATGATGCATTGGACGAAGAGCTTGAAGAAGAACAAGATAAAAATATCAAAATTGCGATTGTAGGCCGTCCAAACGTCGGTAAATCGACATTAACCAATCGTATTTTAGGTGAAGATCGCGTGGTGGTTTACGACATGCCAGGCACAACACGCGACAGTATCTACATTCCGATGGAACGCGATGGGCAACAATACACCTTGATTGATACAGCGGGTGTGCGTAAACGTGGAAAAGTGCATTTAGCCGTTGAGAAATTCTCTGTCATCAAAACATTACAAGCGATTCAAGATGCAAACGTGGTATTACTCACCATTGATGCACGTGAAAACATTTCAGACCAAGATCTCTCTCTACTTGGCTTTATCTTAAATACGGGTCGCTCACTGGTGATCGTCGTGAATAAATGGGACGGCTTAGATCAAGATGTAAAAGATCGCGTCAAATCCGAATTAGATCGCCGTCTTGATTTCATCGACTTTGCCCGAGTGCATTTTATTTCTGCTTTACACGGCAGTGGCGTGGGTAATCTTTTTGATTCGATTAAAGAAGCTTATGCTTGTGCGACACAAAAAATGACGACGTCTCTTCTCACCCGCATTTTACAAATGGCAACGGATGAGCATCAACCACCAATGATTGGCGGACGTCGTATTAAATTAAAATACGCTCACCCAGGCGGCTATAATCCACCAATTATCGTGGTACATGGTAACCAAATGGATAAATTACCGGATTCATACAAACGTTATTTATCTAATTATTATCGTAAGAGTTTGAAAATTATTGGTTCGCCAATTCGCTTGCTATTCCAAGAAGGTTCAAACCCATTCGCGGGTAGAAAAAATAAACTCACACCAAACCAATTACGTAAACGTAAACGCTTGATGAAGTTTATCAAAAAAGCGAAACGCTAATCTTAACAAACAAAGAGCGGTCAAAAATCACTGTGAATTTTGACCGCTCTTTTTATTGAAAAATAAATTATTCGTCTATAACCACTTTGCCAATATAGCCTAGATTACGATAACGTTGAGCGTAATCAATACCATAGCCGACAACAAATTCATCCGGAATAGAAAAACCAATCCATTCAACCGGTACTTCCACTTCTCGGCGAGAAGGTTTATCTAACAAGGTACAAATCGCCAAGCTTGCAGGATCGCGTAAATTTAAAATACCACGCACTTTTTCAAGGGTGTAACCCGTATCAATAATGTCCTCAACAATTAGCACGTGTTCATTACGAATATCCCCTTCAAGATCTTTCGTAATTTTCACATCGTGATTACTTGTCATTCCGCTACCATAGCTTGAAGTGGTCATAAACTCGACTTCTACCGGCAATTTTAATTCACGCACCAGATCGGCCATGAACATAAATGAACCACGTAAAAGCCCGACAACAATCAGTTTATCAATGGCTTTTTGTTGATAAAAATGCGTAATTTCCGCGCCAAGTTCAGCTATGCGACTACGGACATCCGCTTCTGAAATCATAATATCGACGTGGTGTTTTTTCATGGCCTTTCCTTTTTGATTTAATCGTTTGCGTATTCTACAATAAAAAAGGCTGAAGTTTAAACCTTCAGCCTTTTTAACCCTAACGAATTTACTTTCTACTCTACCTGTTGAAGCAACCTGCAATCGCTACGAAACAGATGTGTGTATAGTAGCAGAAAGAAATCATCTGTCAATAATAATTATTATCATTTTTAAAATTTATTAATTTCCTGAAATTTTCATCTTATCTAACAAGATTGAACCGGTTTGAATATTGGATCGATGTTCAATATCATCTGCTACTGCCACAATATTTTTCAACATATTCTGTAATTGACCGGCAATGGTAATTTCAGCAACTGGATATTGGATTTCACCATTTTCCACCCAGAACCCTGCTGCACCACGGGAATAATCCCCCGTCACAATATTTACGCCTTGCCCCATGACATCGGTAACCAATAAACCAGTGCCCATCTGACGTAAAAGTGCGGTCAATCCCCCCGTTAAATTTGGTTTTACAAGCCAGTTATGAATACCGCCTGCATGACCGGTACTTTGCATGCCCATTTTTCTACCGCTGTAACTGGTGAGCAAATAGGTTTGCAATACGCCATCTTGAATAATTTCAAGATCCTGTGTTCGCACCCCTTCGCTATCAAAAGGCGTGGAGGCTAAACGTTTTAACAAATGCGGACGCTCACTAATTTGGAACCAATCTGGCAATACTTGTTTTCCAAGATGATCGAGCAAGAAACTGGATTTACGATATAAGCTGCCGCCACTAATCGCGCCCGTTAAATGAGAAATTAATCCAGTTGCTACATCATTTAAGAAAATCACGGGCACTTCACGTGTCGTTAATTTTTGTGGATTTAAACGCGCAATCACTTTTTTTGCACAATTCTGTCCTACCCAATCCGCTGAAGAAAGCGCATCAAACTCACGTGAAACCGTGTATTCATAGTCATTTTCCAGTTGATCTAGCTCGCCACCGATCACCGAACAAGATAAAGAATAACGACTAGATAAGTAACTTTGTAGCATGCCGTGTGTATTGCCATAAACACGCACGCCAGTATGCGAATTAAAGCTCGCTCCATTACTATTCACGATTTTAGCATCGTATTCCAACGCTGATTTTTCAGCCTCTAAAGCTAATTTTGTAGCCTGTTCAACATCAACACTTGCTCCATGATAAAGTTCTAAATCGGGGGCTTCAAAAGCCATTAGTTCTTTATCTGCTAGACCTGTGCAATCATCTGGCGAGGTATATTTTGCAATGGCGAGCGCTGCTTCAACAGTGTTTTTAATCGCTTCTTCGCTTAAATCTGAGGTAGAGGCATTACCTTTTTGTTGGCCTAAATAAACAGAAATGCCTAATGCACCATCGTTAGTAAATTCAACATTTTCAATCTCTTGCAGACGGGTTGAAACCGATAAACCACTCACTTTTGTCACACCTACTTCAGCGGTGGCGCCCGCTTTCTGGGCGGTTTCAATCGCAAAACTGACCGCATCACGCAATGTTTGCTCTTGAGATTTTAAAAGTGCGGTTAAATTTTCTGCTGTTTTCATGGTAATAATCCTATTAAAAATTTGCGCCATTTTATCTTATTTTGAAAGTTTATGCTAAAATGCACCAAATTTTTCATAAGGTAACAGAATGGCAAAACGTAAGAAAAAAGAAGCCTTTGATTGGGAAGATGAAGACCAAGAAGAGATTATTTGGGTAAGCAAAAGTGAAATCAAACGCGACGCTGAGGACTTAAAACAGCTCGGCGAGAAATTGGTGAACTTAACCAAAGCAAATCTGACTAAGGTTCCACTAGACGATAGTTTGAAAGATGCCATTGAATTAGCGCAACGCCTGCAAAAAGAGGCGCGTCGTCGCCAATTGCAATACATCGGTAAGCTCTTACGCTCAATTGATGCAGAGCCTATTCGTGAAGCTTTAGAAAAAATTGAAAACAAACATAATCAGCAACAAGCTATGCTACATAAGTTGGAAATCTTACGTGATGAATTGATTGCAAAAGGTGATGCGGCTCTGACTGATTTGTTAAATGAACATCCTTCTGCAGACCGCCAACACTTACGAAATTTGATTCGTGTAGCACAAAAAGAGAAGGAACAAAATAAGCCGTCAAAAGCTTATAGAGAGATTTATCAGATCTTAAAAACACTTATTTTAGAAGACTAAAATACCGCTATTTTTGACCGCACTTTGTGTCAAAAAAGTGCTATGATTAGCTACCCTTTTAATAAGGAAAAAACGTTATTTATGAATATTCGTTGGAATATTATTTTAGGTGTCATCGCCCTCGCTTTATTAGGCTGGTATTATTCGCTTAATCAAGATCATAGCGATTTACAAAGCCTCATTAAAAAGCCTGATAGCCCGGAATACGTCGGTAATAAAATGGAAACCACTGTATTCTCACCTGAAGGTAAAAAACAGTATCTCGCGATTTCCGACAAAGTGGAATATTACACACAAGACGGTCGTACGGATTTTATTTCGCCGTTAGTCTATCTTTTTGATGTCTCTTTGGACAATAAAGATAAAGAAGCGAAAACCGATAAAATTCAATTAGAAAAACAAAATTGGAAACTTAGCGCGAAAAAGGCAAAATTAACGAAAGATCAAATGCTCTATCTTGAAGGTGGTGTGGTTGCTGAGAGCCTTGATCCTTTATCTCGCCTACAACGTGTTGAGACTGAAGCCGCAGTAATTAATTTAAAAACACAAGACATTACTTCCGATACACAAGTAAAAATTAACGGATTAAACTTTAACTCTAGCGGATTGAAGCTTGTCGGAAATTTACGTCAGCAAGTTGCAACTCTAAAGGAACAGGTAAAAACATATTATGAAATCAACAAACAATAAAATTCTGCTTTTAACAGCGTTAATGATGACTTCTTTATCTGCTTTTGCGTTAAAAGACGATACCAATAAACCGATTAATATTGTCTCAGATAATCAATCTTTAGATATGGAAAACAGCGTCGTAACCTTTACGGATAACGTTGTAATTACGCAAGGTTCTATTTTGATTAAAGCCAATAAAGTAGTTATTACTCGCCCACCAGAAAATTCAGGTAAAAAAGAAACCGTTGAAGCATTTGGTAGCCCTGTTACCTTCCACCAACAACTTGATGATGGTAAGCCTGTTGACGGTAGAGCGAATAAAGTTCACTACGATTTAGGCACTGAATTCTTAACATTGACCGGTAATGCTGAATTAAAACAATTAGATAGCAAAATTAACGGTGAACGCATCACTTATGATGTGAAAAAACAACAGTTAAAAGCCAATGGTAATGGAAAATCACGCGTGCAAACCGTCTTAATTCCAACCCAATTACAACAAAAAGGTAAAAAATAACCGATGTCTGTATTACAAGCTGAATTTCTCGCAAAAAGCTATAAGAGCCGAAAAGTGGTTTCTGATGTGAGTTTAACCGTAAACTCCAATGAAATTGTTGGCCTACTTGGTCCAAATGGTGCAGGTAAAACCACTACTTTCTACATGGTCGTCGGTTTAGTGCGTCACGATCAGGGAAAAATCACCATTGATGGCGATGATATTAGCGTGTTACCTATGCATGAACGTGCTCGTCGAGGAATTGGCTATTTACCACAAGAAGCCTCTATTTTCCGTCGTTTAACGGTATATGAAAATCTTATGGCGGTATTAGAAATTCGCAAAGATCTCACTGCAGAACAACGCCGAGAGAGAGCGGATGAGTTAATTGATGAGTTCAATATTGGCCATATTCGTGATAGCCTGGGACAATCGCTTTCTGGTGGTGAACGTCGTCGTGTGGAAATTGCACGCGCCTTAGCGGCAAATCCTAAATTCATTTTACTAGATGAACCGTTTGCCGGTGTTGACCCTATTTCGGTGACGGATATTAAGAAAATTATCACGGATCTCCGTAATCGTGGCTTAGGCGTGTTAATTACCGACCATAACGTACGCGAAACCCTTGATGTCTGTGAACGCGCTTACATAGTTGGCGAAGGAAAAATTATCGCGACCGGCACACCGGAAGAAGTCATGAATGATGAGCACGTTAAACGTGTCTATTTAGGCGAACAATTTAAACTATAACCTATGAAATTTACGACATTGCTCTCCCCTGATGATATTCGTCAGGGGGTTGCTTTTTCTAGCAAGAAACGATTATTTGAATCTATTGCCGCTTTCGTTGTGGAAAAACTTCACTGCGAAAATGGTGAACAAGCATGTTTTGAATGTTTGTTTGAACGGGAAAAATTAGGTAATTCAGGATTAGGCAATGGTGTCGCCATGCCTAAAGCCAAGTTACCTGCTACAGCATCAGATAATATCCTAACAGTATTTATGCAATTAGATGGTCCTGTTGATTATGATGCTGCAGATAATAAACCCGTGGATATCGTTTTTGCTGTGCTTGTACCTGAAAATCTCTGCCAAGAATATATTCCTGTTCTGGCAGAACTCAACGAAAAATTAACTGATAAAAACTTAATTAAACAACTTCGTTCAGCACAAAGTGCGGATGAAATTTGGCAAATTTTTGAATGTGCCGATCATTCAGAGGAATCTGAGGATGACACAAATTTAGATAATATTGAACCTCAAGAGGTATAACCTAACCTACCAACCATAAGGAATCACGCAGATGGAAATTATTATTATCAGCGGTCGCTCAGGCGCAGGAAAATCTGTCGCATTACGAGCTTTGGAAGATATGGGCTATTATTGCGTGGATAATCTTCCTCTCGATTTACTTCCTCAACTCACCAATATTCTCGCCAAAACTCAAACGGCTGTCGCCATTAGCCTCGATATTCGAAATCTTCCTCATTCTAGTGCTGACTTAGACAAAATCCTGACAGATATTCAAGCTACTTATTCCGTCAAAATCATCTTTCTGGACAGCGATCGTAGTACACTTATTCGTCGTTACAGCGATTCACGTCGTCTTCATCCACTTTCAGCACAAGATCTCCCGCTTGAATCAGCGATTGATTTAGAATATCAGCAACTTGAGCCTTTAATTCAACATGCTAATTTTATTATTGATACTGCGCCACTTTCCACTCATGCGTTATCTGAACGTTTAAGAGATGTTTTACGCGGTAATACAGATAAAGAACTTAAGATCGTGGTTGAGTCGTTTGGCTTTAAATATGGCATTCCGCTTGATGCCGATTATGTTTTTGATGTGCGTTTTCTGCCTAACCCGCACTGGAATCCAGAACTGCGCCCAATGACGGGGCTTGATGAACCTGTTGCGCAATTTTTACTTGCGCATGATGAAGTAAATAATTTTATCTATCAAACGCGTAATTACATTGAAACGTGGTTACCGATGTTAGAACAAAATAATCGAAGCTATTTAACCATTGCCATTGGTTGTACGGGCGGTAAACATCGTTCTGTTTATATCGCTCAACAAATTGGAGAATATTTCCAAGCTAAAGGTAAGGATGTGAAAATTCAGCACAAATCCTTGGAAAAGAATAAAAAGAATTAATCAAACCATAAAAAAACGCAGCTGCTTGCTGCGTTTTTTGTTAAACCACATATTGCTCAAAAATCTCTGGTAAATGTGTAATTAACGTTTCTTTTCCAGCCACGATTTCATGCTGCCAAACCTGCAATAGTACATCTGGCGTAAATAATCGTGAAGCCTGCTCTGCCAACGGTAAATAGCTAATATGCCAAGGCTCTCGGCCGATTTTTTTACCTTCTGGTTGACTGATAAATGGCAAAACAAAATCAAAGTGCGGTAGATTTTCAGTGAGAAATTCACTAAGTTCAAAAAAATAACCGCCCTTTTCATATTCCCAAGGTTCAAGTTGTAAAGATTGACCTTGAGGCAAAAGATCAGGATCAAAAATATCGATTTCTGTTCCCCAATGATGACGACTGCCACCTGGAAGCGCTGACCAACGTAAAATAGCTTGTGCTTTTTGCCAATCATCTAATAATGCTAAATCTAATGAATTTCCCGCATCATCATGAACCTTGCGTTCACCGTTAAATTTACCATTCCAAATGAGTTGTTGACGTTCAAAATCACGAAAGCTACTCGCAGGCTGCAAATTAAAGCCATTTTTGACCGCACTTTGTTGCAATCCTTGAAACGCTTTCATTGCCTCTGCTTGCAAAAAATGATTTGGAGAATGAGGTGTAGGCAAATTGATCAAATGTTCACGAGATTTGCCGCTTAACATTTCTGGCGTTAATTTCATCTTACTTATCCAATAAATTCACTAACATTTGATGATAAATCTGACCGCACTTGGCAAGATCATCAACGTTTACACATTCATTCACTTTATGAATCGTTGCATTAAGCGGCCCAAATTCCACAACTTCAGCGCCCATTAATGCAATAAAACGCCCGTCAGAGGTACCACCGCCTGTTTCTGCTTGTGGTGTAATACCGGTTGTTTGCTCAATAGCCGTCGTTAATGCATCTAGTAATTTACCCGGTTTCGTTAAAAATGGTTTACCTGATAAATTCCAATCAATACGGTATTTCAAACCATGCTTTTCGAGCATTTCTGCCACTTTCTGCTTAATGCTTTCATCAGTCACTTCTGTACAATAACGTAAATTGAATTGCACATAAAGCTCACCAGGAATGACATTATTACTCCCTGTGCCTGCATGAATATTCGCAATTTGAAAACTAGTCGGCGGGAAAAATTCGTTGCCATTATCCCATTGATATGTGGTTAATTCCTGTAAGAACGGCGCTGCTTTATGAATGGGGTTTTCTGCTAAATGAGGATAAGCTACATGACCTTGAATACCTTGAATGTAGAGGTTGCCCGTAATCGAACCGCGACGGCCATTTTTGACTACATCGCCTAATGTTTTTGAACTAGACGGCTCGCCTACCATGCAATAAGTGATTTTCTCACCGCGCGCCATTAACGTTTCGACAACACGTACTGTGCCATCTTTCGCGGCAGCCTCTTCGTCAGAAGTAATCAACAGAGCAATCGTTCCTTTATGATTCGGATTAGCTTTCACATATTCTTCTGCCGCCACAATCATTGCTGCCAATGAGCCTTTCATATCTGCCGCACCACGACCATAAAGCATATCATCTACAATTTCGGCAGAAAACGGCGGATAAGTCCATTGCGTTTCATCGCCCGTCGGCACCACATCGGTATGCCCTGCAAAGGCAATTACAGGCTCACCAGCACCATGCTTCGCCCATAAATTTAACGTATCGTTGAAAGGCATCCATTCAATTTGAAAGCCGAGTTTTTCCAAACGCTCTACAATCATTTGCTGGCAGCCTTCATCATTTGGGCTAATAGAGGGGCGACGGATGAGGTCTTGTGCCAAAAAAATCACTTTTTCTTTCATAAAAACTCCTAAGAAATACTACTCTTTTAAGCAAATGCTGCAATATATTCTTTTTCGTTGAAGCCAATCAATGCCTTATCATCTTGCAAAATAATCGGGCGTTTGATTAACGTTGGATTTTCAGCTAATACGGAAAGTGCGGTAGATTTCGAGAGTGTATTTTTCACATTTTCATCAAGATTACGCCACGTTGTACTACGCTTATTGACTAAATTTTCCCAACCAAATTGTGCTTCTGCTTGTTGTAAGAATTGAGTATCTAATCCATCCACACGATAATCATGTAATTTATGTTGAATATTATGTTCAGTTAGCCACTTCAATGCTTTTTTCACTGTATCACAGTTTTTAATGCCATAAACGATAATCATATTCTCACCTCTAAAAACAAAAAATCCTCAATTCATTTAGAACGAGGATTGTAACTGCTACATGAATTAATCACAAATAGATTAGCCCGATACAAATTTTCACCTCCAAAAGAAAAAGTGCGGTGAAAATCAACCGCACTTTTCAAAAGGGAAATTAGAATTCGTAACCTACGCCCACTTTAGCGCCATAGTTATTCACTTTAGTATCGTCAAAGCTACCTAAACGGTTATATTCTAAACCACCGTTTGCATACACTTTTTCTGCTAATTTGTATTTAGCACCCGCAACTACGCCATAACCCACTTTGGTTTCAGAAGAGCTTTTATAGCGTTGATCCGCACGCTCTTCAAATTTGAAACGGTTTGCCGCAAGACGAGCACCAACATAAGGTTCAATTTGAGAGTTGGTATCGAAGTCATAGAATACTGTCGCACCTAAACCTTGAACTTTAGTACCTTGGAAGTTACCGTGATGAGTATAATCACCTGCTACACGCATATTACCTAATTTGTAACCCACTGCAACACGAGGTTCAACTTTAGTTTTGCTTGAACCACCATTGCTTAATTTAGTTCTTGAAAGACCTAGATCGCCTTCCGCATATAAACCAGCATTTGCAGTTGAAGCAACCGCTAATGCACCGACAACGATAGCTAATAATGATTTTTTCATTGGATAACCCCTGTTATTTGATTGAAAACATTACGAATATATCACAGCACTCATTAATTTTCACTATGAAAAACCAATTTTCCCTGACATTTTCGACATAAATAGGTAATTTTATCGCGTTGAATACGATTATGCCGACGAATCGTTAAATAATGGGTCTGACATTCGCATTGATAAGCAAACATTTTACCCTGTACACTTTCCACATCGAATTGATGGCAAGTATCAGCCGGAAGATTGAATAACTGCGTCATCACCGCTTGCCATTCCTTTCCATGCGGTTTCACTCGCCCAAATACTTGATATACAATAAGGTGGGCTAATTCGTGTGGAACCACCTGATGAATAAATTCATCTGAATTCTCGAGTAGTAAAGTGCGGTTAAATTTAATCTCATTTTTCTGCAAGTATGCAACGCCAGCCTTTACACCTCGCAAGTCATAACTGATTGTCGGAATAGGAAATTTCCGTTGAAAGTGATTTTCAGCCAGTTGTAATGTTTCTGCAAGTTTACGCTGTACCTGCATTTTTAAATGCCGAAACTGAGTTTGAGATGAGATCATCATGTTAAGTAAACAAAAACCGCTAATTTAGCGGTTTTTATCATACACATTTTATTTACTTATTTAAGACCGGCTGCTGCACGCAATTCTTCTGCACGATCTACTTTTTCCCATGGGAATTGTTCACGACCGAAGTGTCCATACGCGGCAGTTTGGCGATAGATTGGTTGAATTAAATTTAACATTTTAATTAAACCATAAGGACGTAAATCAAAGAATTCACGCACTAACTTAACTAATACTTCGTTTGATACTTTTCCTGTGCCGAAGGTTTCTACCATGATAGAAGTTGGCTCAGCCACGCCAATTGCATAAGAAAGTTGAATTTCACAACGATCTGCAAGACCTGCTGCAACAATATTTTTAGCCACATAACGTGCGGCATAAGCAGCTGAACGGTCTACTTTTGATGGATCTTTACCAGAAAATGCACCTCCACCATGACGAGCTGCACCGCCGTAGGTATCGACAATGATTTTACGACCCGTTAAACCACAGTCGCCCATTGGACCACCAATCACAAAACGACCGGTTGGGTTAATAAAATATTTTGTTTGTTGAGATAACCATTCACTTGGCAAAATTGGCTTGATGATTTCTTCCATCACGCCTTCATAAATTTCTTTTTGTGAGACTTCTTCACTGTGCTGTGTAGAAAGAACAACGGCATCCACGCCCACGATTTTGTTATCTTCGTATTTTAAGGTCACTTGGCTTTTCGCATCAGGGCGTAACCAGGCTAAGTTACCGCTTTTACGTACTTCCGCTTGTTTTTCCATTAAACGATGCGCATAAGTAATCGCTGCTGGCATCAAGACTTCGGTTTCATTTGTTGCATAACCAAACATGATCCCTTGGTCACCCGCACCTTGATCCAATGGATTCTCACGATCCACACCTTGATTAATATCCGATGACTGTTTGCCAATCGCATTTAATACAGCACAAGAATTGCCATCAAACCCCATTTCAGAGTGTTTATAACCAATATCACAAATCACTTGGCGAGTAAGGTTTTCAATATCAACCCATGCTGATGTAGTAATTTCACCACCCACTAACGCCATCCCTGTTTTGACATAGGTTTCGCAAGCCACACGAGCTTTAGGATCTTGTTTTAAAATTTCATCAAGTACCGCATCAGAAATTTGATCGGCAATCTTATCTGGATGTCCTTCTGAAACTGATTCAGAAGTAAATAAATAGCTAGACATAAATTCTCTTCTTTTAGATGTATTGACGTATAGACGTCTATAATACGCTTTTTTGACTAATAAGCAAGCATTTCTATCAAGTATTTTTGAAATGTGACAAGAAGAATCTAAGCTTTACGACAGAATTCACTCATTAATACATTAAATGGGTGACAAACACCCATTTATTTACCTGATTTTATTTAACTAAATCCAACATCTCTTGTGCATTTGCTAAAGCAAGATCCGTAATTTCACTACCACCGAGTAATCTTGCAAGAGCAGGTACGCGTTCTTCTTGAGAAAGTGCGGTCATTTTGGTTTCAGTTTTATCATCAACGGTAAATTTCTCAACATTAAATTGATGATGTCCATGACATGCCACTTGTGGTAAATGCGTCACACAAAGCACTTGGCATTTGTCGCCTAATTGACGTAACAATTTACCGACCACGCTCGCCGTTTTACCGCTAATGCCAACATCAACCTCATCAAAGATTAACGTTGGAATCGCCGATTGATCGGACGTTAAGACTTGAATCGCTAATGAAATACGAGACAATTCACCACCTGATGCCACTTTTGCTAGCGGTTGTGCCTGTTGTCCTAGATTACTGCGTAAAGTAAAGGCGATATTATCTGCCCCATTTGACGCAACTTTAGTTAAATCCGAATTCACTTCAATGAAAAACTCGGCATTTTCCATTGCAAGCCCTTTGATAGAATGTGTAACCTGTTGGGCTAATTTCTCTGCAGCTTGGTAACGGCTTTCATGTAATTGTTTTGCCGTATGTTGCATTTTCTCAAAAGCGGCTTTTTCTTCTAGAATCAGGCGTTCTTCACTTTCTGAAAAATCTAAAAGTGCGGTCAATTCTGCTTTTAATTTTTGATGCCACTCCACTAACTCTTCAGGTTTCACATTGTGCTTGCGAGCGAGTTGTAAAGCTTGACCTAAACGCTGCTCAATCTCTTGTAATAACATCGGATCTTGCTCAATATGAGATGCAAGGTGTTGGACTTCACTTGTCGCCTCTTGCACTTGGATAAGTGCATCATTCAACATCGTTTGAACGGAAACATAGCGAGGATCTAACTCACTTAATTCATCAATATACTGTGTCGCACGATAAAGCATAGAATCGATACTCACCGTCTCATTTTCACTGAGTAGCTGTAAGGCTGATTGTGATAACTGTGTCAGCTGTTCGCTATTTGATAGACGACGTTGATCCTCTTCTAATTCTAAATATTCATTTGGACGAAGGGCAAACTCATCCAATTCCTCTACCTGATATTGTAAAAGTTGTTTCTTCGCTTCATTTTCGGCAACTTTTTGTTGGAAATTTTTAACTTGCGTTTGAAGATTTTTCCATGCTCGATAATCTTCTCGCATTTGTGCGAGTAAATCATTGTGATGCGCAAATATATCCACCAACTGAAGCTGATAATCATTTTTCAATAATAACTGCGAAGCGTGCTGCCCATTAATATGAATAAGATATTGTCCTATTTCTTTTAATTGAGAAGCCGATACGGGCGTGCTATTGATAAAGGCTTTAGAACGACCATCTGCATTAATGACACGACGTAGAATACAATCAGAGGGATTATCAGGATCTTGCAATTCTTGCTCTTGCAACCACTGATAAGCGGGGTTAGTTGGTTCAATAAAAAATGTGGCGCAAATTTCAGCTCTTTCCTGCCCTTCTCGAACCATAGAAGTTTCAATACGCTGCCCCAAGCATAATCCCAATGCATCAATAGCAATAGATTTTCCTGCGCCGGTTTCCCCCGTGATCACAGACATTCCTTTCGCCAATTCAATCTCTAATTGGCGGACTATTGCAAAATTATTGATGGTAAGTTGAGTTAACATAAAAAAATCTCCTTAACTGTATATCCATATATTATAACTGATGTAATATACAGTAAAGAGATTTTTAAATTTTTAGATTAGAAATTTTTAAGCCAGCCTAATTTCGTGCTTAATACATTGTAATAATTGTAATTTTTCAGGTGTAATAGACGCAGTTTATGCGGACTTTTCTCAATATGCACCACATCATCTGGGCAAAAATCGAGTGCAA
This sequence comes from Haemophilus sp. 27098_8_127, assembly GCF_041433495.1. Taxonomy (NCBI): domain Bacteria; kingdom Pseudomonadati; phylum Pseudomonadota; class Gammaproteobacteria; order Pasteurellales; family Pasteurellaceae; genus Haemophilus; species Haemophilus sp. 27098_8_127. The sequence goes on along the minus strand of NZ_JAPWBP010000003.1, from coordinate 192,757 downwards.
TTTGACTATCACAGCCTAATTCCAACTGTGAAGTGTTATGTTCTGCAAAGCGAATTGAAATTTTACTGTCGCCATCAATTACTAATGGTCGAGAAGAAAGCGTGTGCGGGAACATCGGCACAAGGGCAATCGCATTTAAATTTGGGGTTAAAATTGGACCTCCTGCGGAAAGCGAATAAGCCGTTGAACCGGTTGGGGTGGAAACAATCAAGCCGTCTGAACGTTGAGAAAAGGCAAATTTATCGTTGATATAAACATGGAAATCAATCATGTGCGCAATTTTAGCGGGGTGAATAACCGCCTCATTTACTGCATTACCACTAGAAATAATTTCACCATTGCGTTCAATTTTAGCTTCCAATAAAAAACGCTCTTCGACAAAAAACTCGCCGCGTTCCAAACAAGCTTCAAGCTGTGCATAAGCATTTTTCGGATCGATATCGGTCAAAAAGCCCAAGTTACCTCGGTTAATGCCAATCATTGGAATATGATATTTAGCTAAAATGCGAGCACGCCCTAGCATATTGCCATCACCACCGATAACAATCACAAGTTGTGCTTGCTCACCGATTTGTTCAACTGTCGCTAAAACCTCTTCGGGTAAACCAAATTTTTCACCGACCTCTTTTTCGACTAAAACTTGATACCCTCGCTCTTTCAGCCATTGATACAAGTTTTTATGCATTTGCAAATTAATATCGCGACGCGGTTTTCCCATCAAGGCGATGGTTTTAAATGATTTGACTAATTCATCCATAACTATGATTGCTCCCAAGTGCAAACTCACCGATTTCTGACCGCACTTGAATTTAAAATTTTAGCCATTATATTACATAGCAATTCAGTTTTGCTAAAATAGCACTAATTTTTGATAAATGGAGAAAAAGATGTCAGAACAAGCACAAAACTTAAATGAAGAACTTGTTGAAGAAGTTCAGCAGGAAACCACTTCAACGGAAGATCCGTTAGAAGAAGCGATCGCCCGCGTACAAGAACTTGAAGAACAATTAAAAGCACAAGTAGAAGAAACCTCTAAAAAAGAGCAAGATTTATTGCTCCGTACGCGTGCTGAAATTGATAATATGCGCCGCCGCAGCGAACAAGACATCGAAAAAGCACATAAATTTGCGCTCGAAAAATTCTCAAAAGACATTTTAAATACCATTGATAACTTAGAGCGCGCGCTTGCAACGCCTGCCAATAAGGATGATGAAAACATCAAAGCCTTATTCGATGGTGTGGAGCTAACCTTAAAAGAGTTACTCTCAACGGTGGCTCGCTTTGGTGTTGAACCTGTTGGCGCAGTGGGTGACACCTTTAACCCGGATCTCCACCAAGCCATCTCTATGCAACCAGCTGAAGGGTTTGAAAGCAACCAAATCACCACCGTTTTACAAAAAGGTTATACCTTAAATGGTCGTGTGATTCGCCCAGCTATGGTAATGGTTGCAGCTTAATTTCTTTTCTATGACTTAAAGAGCGGACGATTTTTCGTCCGTTTTTTTATTGCCAAAAATCTTGACATAGATCAAATTTATTAAAAAATAATTTGAGAATAATTCTCAACAAAAACACTCTTTCTTTCCAGATTTAACAAGGTTTCGACTCAATTTCAACTATCAAAAACTGACAAATAACACTACATATTGTGTGTTGATCTATTAAATAAAACTATATATAGTGTTTTCGATTTTTTTCATAGCTACCTTACAGGAGTCATAAAATGAACGCTTTCTTTGTGATTAAGCGTGATGGTTCACGAATTGGGTTTGACCTACAACGTATTACTAATGCAATCAAAAAAGCAGCAAGTGCGGTCAATATTGTTGATGAAATGTATATCCATGATCTGAGCCAGCAGATTAATACTGAAATTTTTAGTCATTATCAGCATGAAATTGATATCAACCAGATTCAAAAAATTGTTGAAAATCACTTAATGACAAGCAAGTATCCACAAATTGCACGTGCTTATATTGAATATCGTCACGATCGCGACCTGGCACGTGAAAAACGCAGCCAATTAACCAAAGAAATTGAAGGACTGATTGAGCAAAGCAATGTGGAATTGCTTAATGAAAACGCCAATAAAGATGCGAAAGTTATCCCTACCCAGCGTGATTTACTGGCTGGTATCGTGGCAAAACATTATGCCAAACGTCACATTCTGCCAAGAGATGTTGTTGAAGCCCATGAAAAAGGGGAAATCCACTATCACGACTTAGATTACGCGCCATTTTTCCCGATGTTTAACTGCATGCTCGTTGATCTAAAAGGCATGCTTTCTCATGGTTTTAAAATGGGTAATGCAGAAATTGAACCACCAAAATCTATCGGCACAGCAACAGCGGTTACCGCACAAATTATTGCTCAAGTCGCCAGCCATATTTATGGAGGTACAACCATTAATCGCATTGATGAAGTGCTTGCGCCTTATGTTCAACTCAGCTTTGAAAAACATTTGAAAAATGCTGCACAATGGCAAATTCCTGATGCTGAAGGTTATGCAAAAGCACTAATTGAAAAAGAATGTTTTGATGCGTTCCAATCCCTTGAATATGAAGTTAATACACTCCATACGTCAAATGGTCAAACGCCATTTGTTACCTTTGGTTTTGGCTTAGGCACTAGTTGGCAAGAACGTTTAATTCAACAATCGATTTTGAAAAACCGTATTCGTGGTTTAGGTAAAAATCACAAAACCCCCGTCTTCCCTAAACTGGTCTTTACCATTAAAAAAGGCGTGAACCAAAACGAACAAGATCCGAACTATGACATTAAAAAACTGGCTTTAGAATGCGCTTCAAAACGCATGTATCCAGATATTTTAAACTATGATCAAGTGGTTAAAGTCACTGGCTCGTTCAAAGCCCCAATGGGTTGTCGTAGCTTCTTAGGTGCTTATGAAGAAAACGGTCATGAAGTGCATGATGGTCGCAATAATTTAGGTGTGGTGAGTTTGAATCTTCCTCGCATTGCTCTTGAAGCACAAGGGAATGAAGAAAAATTCTACCGCACTTTAGATGAACGCTTAGCCCTCGCGAAGAAAGCCTTGCTTACCCGCATTGCTCGCTTAGAAAATACTAAAGCTCGTGTCGCACCAATTCTCTATATGGAAGGCGCTTGCGGCGTTCGACTAAAAGCCGATGATAATGTTGCGGATATTTTCAAAAATGGCCGAGCATCAATTTCTTTAGGCTATATTGGTATTCATGAAACCATAAATGCACTGTATAAAAAGGGACATATTTTTGACGATGAGCAACTGCGTGAAAAAGGCATCGCGATTGTGCGTCGTTTAAATGAAGCGGTAAAACAATGGCAGAAAGAAACGGGTTATGCATTTAGCCTTTATTCCACACCAAGTGAAAACTTGTGTGATCGTTTCTGCCGTTTAGATACCAAACAATTTGGTGTCATTGACGGCGTTACCGATAAAGGCTACTACACTAACAGCTATCACTTAGATGTAGAGAAAAAAGTGAATCCATACGATAAATTAGACTTTGAAATGCCTTATCCTGAATTAGCGAGTGGCGGCTTTATCTGTTATGGCGAATACCCAAATATTCAACATAACCTGAAAGCACTCGAAGATGTATGGGATTATAGCTACGATCGCGTGCCTTATTACGGCACCAATACGCCAATTGATGAATGTTACGAATGTGGTTTCACAGGAGAATTCAATTGCACAAGCAAAGGCTTTGTCTGCCCAAAATGCGGTAATCATGACAGTGCAAAAGTCTCCGTGACCCGACGGGTTTGTGGTTATCTCGGCAGCCCTGACGCTCGTCCATTCAATGCGGGCAAACAAGAAGAAGTAAAACGTCGAGTAAAACACCTATAATGTCGCGATATTGATTATGATAAAATAGCTCATCAAAAGTGAGCTATTTTTATTTCAACAAAGAAGGAAATACAATGCCAACACTTGCTCAAATTACCCAATCCATCATGCAAGATCCCGATAATCAATCTTTTACTGCAAAAGGTATCGAACCGCTTTTTGCTGCGCCAACTAGCGCTCATATTAATATCGTCGGACAAGCGCCTGGAATTAAAGCCCAAGAAAGTCGTTTATATTGGAATGATAAAAGCGGTGATCGCCTACGTGAATGGCTAGGTGTGGATCGCGATACCTTTTACCATTCAGGTATGTTTGCTGTCATTCCGATGGATTTTTATTACCCAGGCAAAGGCAAATCCGGTGATTTACCGCCACGCAAAGGCTTCGCAGAGAAATGGCATGCACCAATTTTAGCTAACTTGCCCAATATAGAACTCACCATTCTTATCGGGCAATATGCACAAAAATATTATTTACCAGAAAACGAGCTTAATGTGACTGAAACAGTTCACCGTTTCCGTGATTTTCTCCCTCACTTTCTCCCACTTGTTCACCCTTCTCCACGCAACCAAATTTGGCTCAAGAAAAATCCATGGTTTGAACAAGAGATTATCCCGGCATTGCAAAAGCAAGTGAAAGCGATTTTATCTCGTTAATTTATCTCGCTAAATTGATATTTAATTAATGAAGTGCGGTCAAAAAGCATCCAGTTTTGACTGCACTTTTCTTTTATTATAATCAATTTTTAGTATGCATTATTTTCTAACTGAGGCCTGTTATGCTAAAATCGCCGGCCTTAAAAATATAGGAAAAAATATGCAAGTAATATCTGTCACAAACTCTCAACGAAAAGCATGGAATAAACAAACTATTATATTTCTTTCTGATGTAGCTCTCTTTTTTATTCTACTCAATACACTTCCTTTTGCCCCTGCTGAGAATAAAGGATTATCTTTACTCGCATTTGTGGCCATTCTATGGCTCACCGAAGCAGTTAGTGTAACCATCACTGCATTATTCGTTCCAATTCTATCTGTTCTATTAGGATTAGCTGATAGTCGCGAAGCCCTCGTAGCCTTTGCAGATCCAACTATCTTTTTATTCTTCGGTGGTTTTGCACTTGCAACAGCATTAAATGTGCAAAAGATCGACCAAATGATCGCTAATAAAATCATGCAGTTAGCGCAGGGTCGGTTATCTGTTGCTGTACTCTATTTATTCGTCGCAACAGCATTTTTGTCCATGTGGATGAGCAATACCGCTACTGCTGCAATGATGATTCCACTTTCAATGACTATTTTAAGTCAGTTAGACCGTAATAAAGATCACAATACTTATGTATTCGTATTATTAGGCATTGCTTATAGTGCTACCATCGGTGGTATGGGAACCCTTGTAGGTAGCCCACCGAATGCCATTGCAGCATCTCAACTTCATTTAGGTTTTGCAGACTGGTTAATGTATGGCACTCCAGTCATGCTGATTTTATTCCCTGTAATTATTGGTTGGTTATACCTTGTTTTTAAACCCAAACTTGGCCTTCGTTTTGATGCGGAATTTGCCAAAATTCACATGACGAAAAAACGTATTTTAACCTTAACTATCTTTGTGACCGTGGCAATTCTTTGGATTTTTGGTGGCTACATCAACCCTATTCTTTCTCAATTATTAGGTTTACCAAAACCCATTGGCAGCTTTGACAGTATGGTTGCGCTCTCAGCTGCGATTGTCATTTGTGTAACAGGGATCGCAAGTTGGAAACAAGTGCAAGACAATACAGAATGGGGCGTGTTATTCCTCTTCGGTGGCGGTTTAACCTTAAGCTCGGTATTGACTCAGTCTGGTGCAAGTAAAATCATGGCAGATGGTATTGTCTTCATTATTGAAGGTGGCCACTACTATGTGATGGCATTAATTGTTGCGGCCTTTATCGTCTGTTTAACTGAGTTTACGTCAAACACAGCAAGTGCGGCTTTACTGGTTCCAATCTTTATTTCTATTGCAAATGCACTGAATATGCCACCACTTGGTTTTGCAATGATTATCGGTCTAGGGGCATCCTGTGCCTTTATGATGCCGGTTGGTACCCCACCGAATGCGATTGTGTACTCGACAGGTTTTGTGAAACAATCCGAAATGATCCGCGTGGGTAAATTTATTGATTTAACCTGTATGCTAATTATCGGGACAATTGCTTATCTCTTCTGGATGTAACCTTTAAAATCGAATAAGTGCGGTTAAAAACAAGATGATTTTTAACCGCACTTTTTTATTTTATTTACGCAAACGTTTGCCTCAAATCAAAATTAACGTATAATTCGCACAATTTTTTTACTTAGGGAAACCAAATGAATAACAACCTGCTTTATACGGTGGAAGACAAACCACCTTTCGGATTGAGTTTACTCCTTGCCGCACAACATTTACTTGCCGCATTAGGGGGAATTATTGCCGTACCATTGGTCATTGGTAACGTCTTAAAATTACCAACCGAAGATACTATTACGTTAGTTAATGCGGCGCTTTTAATTTCTGGAGTGGTAACCGTTATCCAATGTAAAGGCTTAGGGCCTATTGGTATTCGTTTACCAAGTGTGATGGGGACCAGTTTTACTTTCGTTGCTGCTGCACTTGCCATTGGTTTCAGTGAATATGGCATCGCCGGTATTTTAGGTTCTTCTCTCATTGGTTCCTTAGTGATGATTATCGGCAGCTTTTTCATGCCGTATATTCGCAAATTATTCCCACCACTTGTGACAGGGACTGTCGTCATGATGATCGGCTTAAGCCTCATTCCTGTTGCCGTTGACTGGTTTGCTGGTGGTCAACGTGGTGATGCAAATTATGCGACGCCAGAAAATTTAATGATGGCGAGCTTTGTCTTAGTGATCGTGGTCGCTCTCGTGCAATGGGGTAAAGGGATTTTCTCTGCTGCCGCCATCGTTATTGGGATGATGACTGGTTATCTCGTTTGTTTAGCCTTGGGCTGGGTAAGCTTTGAAGGCGTAAAACAAGCACAAACTTTCGCGATTCCACAACCTCTACACTTTGGTTTAGCCTTCCCTATTTCAGGCATTATCGGTATGTCTATTGCCTATTTAGTGACGATCGTTGAATCAAGCGGTAACTTCTTAGCCCTAGGTAATGCCACCAAAACCGAAATCACTGGCAGACATTTACGTGGCGGGGTTTTAGCCGATGGTTTAGGATCAGCCTTAGCCGCCATTATGTCCACCACACCATTCTCTTCATTCTCACAAAATATCGGCGTGATTTCCTTAACTGGCGTAGCAAGTCGTCACGTGGTTGCACTAACCGGTGTGCTTCTCGCTTTAGCCGGTTTATTCCCTGTATTCGGTGCATTAATTGTATCAATTCCATTACCAGTATTAGGCGGTGCAGGCTTAATGATGTTCGCGATGATTATCGCTGCAGGTATTCAAATGTTGGATAAAGTCGCTCGTAGTAAACGTAATGGTTTAATCATCGCCATTTCTATTGGCTGTGGCTTAGCGGTGACAACTCGTCCTGAATTGCTTGATAAATTACCGCACTTTTTCAAAGAAGTGCTCGGTTCAGGCATTACCGTAGGTTCATTACTTGCCTTAATTCTTAACCTCGTGCTTCCTGAAGATAAAGTGGAAGAAACAAAAGAATCAAAATAGATAGCGAATAAGGGCAGATTAACACTGCCCTTTTCTTTTCCTGTAAAACATTTCTAAAACTGACCGCACTTTGTTAAAATCATGCATCATTTTCCATTTATGAAGGAATAAAAATGGCAGATTTACCTTTCTTCGTTGAGCTCAACGAACAAAATCTTACTGAAACGTTGCAACGTTCTGTTGAAACACCGCTTGTCATTAACTTTTATGCACCAAGTCATAAAGAATCAGCTGATTTTACAACAGTCCTACAACGTGTTGCAGAACAACATCAAGGACAATTTATCCTCGGCTTAGTCAATTGTGAAACAGAGCAAATGATTGCTGCTCAATTTCGTATTCAAGCGTTACCAACAACCTATCTTTTCAAAGAGGCTCAAGCAATAGATGCATTCCCTGGTGCATTAGATGAAGCCAGCTTATTGCAACGTTTTAGTGCGATTTTGCCAAAAGAAGAAGATTTAAAATTCCAAAAAGCCTTGGATTTTTTACAAGTAGAAGATTACAACTCGGCCCTTCCATTACTGAAAGATGCCTGGGAGCTTTCAGATAAGAAAAACAGCGATGTGGCGTTACTTTATGCGGAAACCTATATCGCCATGAAAAAAACAGAACCTGCGGCAGATATTTTAGCGCAAATTCCGATTCAGGATCGCGATAGCCGTTGGCATGGATTACAAGCGCAGATTGAGCTTTTAATTAAAGCCGCTGATACGCCAGAAATTCAACAACTACAAGCGGATTATGCGAAAAATCCAACGCCTGAAATTGCGTTGAAATTGGCAGTTCAGCTACATCAAGCTAATCGAAACGAAGAAGCATTGGACTTATTATTTAGCATTCTTAAACAAGATATTTCTGCGGAAAATGGTGAAGTGAAACAACAGTTTTTATCTATTTTATCAGCCATTGGCAATGCGGATCCTATCACCAATAAATATCGCCGATTGCTGTATTCATTGCTTTACTAATATGATCAACTATTTTTTTATGCATGAAGGCTTTATAATGAACGAATTCCAAAAGCCTCATGCTTTATTTTATAAACAAAGGATTCTTTATGTCAGACGTTAAACACAGCAAATTATTAATTTTAGGTTCAGGCCCTGCAGGTTATACTGCCGCTATTTATGCCGCACGTGCAAACTTAAAACCTGTTTTAGTGACAGGTCTTCAACAAGGTGGCCAACTTACTACTACGGATGAAATTGAAAACTGGCCAGGTGATTTTGAAATGACCACTGGTCCAGGTTTAATGCAACGTATGTTGCAACACGCTGAAAAATTTGAAACGGAAATCGTGTTTGATCACATTAATAAAGTCGATTTATCTTCTCGCCCATTCAAACTTTATGGCGATATGCAAACCTTCACATGTGATGCATTAATCATCGCAACAGGGGCATCAGCACGTTATATCGGATTAGAATCTGAAACCGCTTATAAAGGCCGTGGTGTTTCAGCTTGCGCAACCTGTGATGGTTTCTTCTATCGCAATAAACCGGTTGCTGTTGTCGGTGGCGGAAATACTGCGGTTGAAGAAGCGCTTTACTTGGCTAATATTGCGTCTGAAGTACATTTAATCCACCGCCGCGATAGCTTCCGTGCAGAAAAAATCTTAATCGATCGCTTATACAAAAAAGTTGAAGAAGGCAAAATCGTGCTTCATACTGACCGCACTTTGAATGAAGTGTTAGGTGATAACATGGGCGTAACTGGTGTACGTTTAGAAAACGTAAAAACTGGCGAAAAAGAAGACGTGAAATTAGACGGTTTATTTATTGCTATCGGTCATGCGCCAAATACTGAAATCTTCCAAGGCCAGCTTGAACTTAACAACGGTTATATCGTTGTTAAATCTGGTCTTGAAGGCAATGCAACAGCAACGTCAGTGGAAGGCGTATTTGCTGCGGGTGATGTAATGGATCACAACTATCGCCAAGCCATTACTTCAGCAGGTACCGGCTGTATGGCGGCATTAGATGCTGAACGTTATTTAGATGCACAAGAATAAGTGCGCTAAATTCTCATGTAAGGTGCGTAAAACAAGGTTTCACGCACCTATTATTTTTCAAAGGTAGATTTTTTTAATCCTCCACCCAACTCATCCTATCCTAGGATAAATAAAAACAATGGACAAACTTCGCCAAAAATATTTACAAAAATGGCTTCGTGCGCAACAAGAACCTGTTAAAAAATTAATGCGCACCAATATTGCCCTTGCCACACTTTCCTCCTTAATTCTTGTGGCTCAAACCTATTTTCTTGCGACATTGCTCGACAAGCTCATTATGCAACATGTCGATCGCGCTGAACTGGTTCCCTATTTTATTGCATTAATCATGACTTTTGCTTTGCGTGCGGTTATTTTGTGGCTACGCGAAAAAATTGGCTTTAAAGCAGGTCGATTACTACGCAATCATATGCGTCAAAAGATTTTAGATAAAATCCATCAAGTTGGTCCTGCAACCATCAATAATAAACCAGCTGGTAGCTGGGCAAGTATCATGCTTGAACAAGTAGAAAATCTGCATAACTTCTATGCGCGTTTCTTACCACAACAAAGTTTGTCTGCCATTGTACCAATGGTGATTTTAATTGCCGTATTCCCGCTTAACTGGGCTGCTGGTCTGATTTTGATGATCACCGCACCACTTGTGCCAATTTTTATGATTCTGGTAGGGATTGCGGCAGCAGATAGCAGCCAAAAAAATATGGCCACCCTTTCTCGCTTAAGTGCCCAATTTTTGGATCGCTTACGCGGTTTAGAAACCTTGCGTCTTTTCAACCGCACTTCAGAACAAACACAACATATTGAAAGCACAACGGAAGACTTCCGTGAAACGACCATGACAGTACTTAAAATGGCGTTTCTCTCTTCCGCTGTGTTAGAGTTTTTCACGTCCATTTCCATTGCTTTAATGGCAGTGTATTTTGGTTTTAGTTATTTAGGCCAAGTCGAATTTGGTACTTATGGCACCACGCTGACCTTATTTACCGGCTTTTTCTGCTTAATTCTTGCACCAGAGTTTTATCAACCATTGCGTGATCTCGGGACTTACTATCACGATCGTGCTGCCGGTATTGGTGCTGCTGATGCCATTGTAGATTTCTTAGAAGCAGATTATTTAATTGCCCATCAAGGCAATGAAAAAATTCCAGCACAAAGTGCGGTCGAGATTCAGGCTGAAAATTTAGTGGCGCTTTCTCCACAAGGTCAACCATTAACTAAGCCTCTTTCATTCCATATTCCGAAAGAAAGCCATATTGCTCTTGTCGGCCAAAGTGGTGCAGGAAAAACCTCTTTAATCAACGTATTACTCGGCTTCTTGCCTTATGAAGGCAGCTTAAAAATTAACGGTGTAGAACTTAATCAAAGCCGTTTAAGCGACTGGCGTAAACAAATTGCATGGGTAGGTCAAAACCCCTTATTGCTACAAGGTAGCATCAAAGAAAATCTACTTTTAGGTGATATTCAAGCAACTGATGAGCAAATTGAGCAAGCCTTAGTTTCTGCTCAAGCGAAAGAATTTACTGATAAATTAGGCTTGGATAGCGAAATTAAAGATGGTGGGATGGGTGTATCCGTAGGCCAAGCGCAACGCTTAGCTATCGCACGCGCTTTACTACGCAAAGGCAATTTATTATTACTTGATGAGCCAACGGCTAGCCTAGATGCTCAATCTGAAAATCTGGTACTTGCTGCTCTTGCTGGAATGAGCCATAACCAAACCACCTTAATGATTACACACCGTATTGAAGATCTGAAACAATGTGACAATATTTTAGTGATGCAAGAAGGTGAAATTGTTCAACAAGGCCATTTCAACCAATTAAAAGATCAAGGCTTCTTTGCCGAATTATTGGCTCAACGAAAAGAGGATATTCAATAATGCATGCTTTACTTCCCTTTTTACGTTTATTTAAATTCGCCAAGTTGCCTTTATTTTTAGGCTTAGTTTTGATGATTACAGGCCTTGCATCCAGCATAGGCTTGCTAACCACATCTGGTTGGTTTTTAGCCGCAACAGCTATTGCAGGTCTTGGCACGTTATTTAATTTCTTCTACCCATCTGCTTCTGTGCGTGGGCTTGCTATTAGCCGTACCCTTTTCCGTTATTTCGAAAAGTTGGTCACGCACGATGCGACTTTCCGCATCTTGGCTAAATTACGAGTACAGGTTTTTGAGAAGATTATCCCCTTAAGCCCTGCGGTGTTAAATCGTTATCGTAACAGCGATTTATTAAACCGCTTAGTGTCTGATGTAGATACCCTCGATAGCCTTTATCTTCGCTTAATTGCGCCATTTATTACGGCTATTTTTGTGATTCTAGCTATGTGTATTGGCCTAAGTTTCGTCAATACTCCTTTAGCCTTAGGTTTAGGCATTAGCCTACTTTTATTGGTATTCGTTATTCCAACCGTTTTCTACCAACTGGGTAAAAAATTTGGCGACAAACTCGTGCATTCACGTGCACTTTACCGCACACAATTCCTAGAATTTATCCAAGCGCAAGCTGAATTATTGCTCTTTAATGCCGAAGATAAATTGAAAAATAACATGGCAAAAACCGAAGCTAACTGGCAAGCAGACCAACAAAAAGAAGCCAATTTAAGCGGATTTTCAACCGCTCTTTCACTCTTCTTAAATGGTTTGATTATTGCCGCAATGTTGTGGTTTAGCTCACAAGCTGAGTTTGGTAACGATGAATACCGTATGGCGTTTATTGCGCTTTTCACTTTTGCTGCTTTAGCTTCATTTGAAATCTTAATGCCATTAGGCTCGGCATTCTTACATATCGGGCAAGTAATTGCTTCAGCTGAACGCGTGACAGATATTATCGAACAGCAACCATTAGTCGTTTTTAATGGTAAGACGGAGTTCGATCAAAATGCGACTACATTAATTGAAGCGAAAGATCTTTCTTTTACTTATCCTGAACGTCAAAATCGTGCTTTAGACAATTTGAATTTAACCATTCAAAAAGGTAAAAAAGTCGCGATTTTAGGTAAAACAGGTAGCGGGAAATCCACGTTATTACAGCTTTTAGTGCGTAATTATGATGCTAATCAAGGAGAATTAAGCCTTGCTGGTAAACCAATTTCTGATTATGCAGAAGACACATTACGCAGCCAATTCTGCTTTTTAACACAACGTGTTCATGTATTTAGCGATACACTTCGTCAAAATCTGCAATTCGCAAGTGCGGTCAATATTCCTGATGAAAAAATGATCGAGGTGTTAAATCAAGTTGGTTTAGGCAAATTGTTGGAACAAGAACAAGGCTTAGATATTTGGTTAGGTGATGGCGGCCGTCCACTATCTGGTGGAGAACAACGTCGTTTAGGCTTAGCACGTATTTTACTTAATGATGCGCCAATTTTATTATTAGATGAGCCAACCGAAGGTTTAGATCGCGAAACTGAACGCCAAATTCTGCGTTTGATTCTTGCCCATGCTGAGAATAAAACCTTAATTATGGTGACTCACCGCTTAACGGCGATTGAGCAATTTGATGAGCTTTATGTGATTGATGAAGCGAAGCTAATTGAAAAAGGCACTTATGCAGAATTATTGCAATTAGAAAAAGGGTTCTTCAAACAATTAGTGGAGCGAGTGTAAAATAAGAAAGGATAAGTTGGGTGGAAATCTTCCCAGCTTATTCTCGGCACACAGAAATTCCGACTTTGGCTGCTTTCTTCCGAACCTGACCGAGTAAACCGGACACCGTTGCGAGAGACCGAGAAGATTTCCATTGATATCGCAATGCGATTAGGTGGGCTATTATGCAAGAATTGGCCCTGTATTGCAAAGGTTAATTTATCAATTCGGTGAATTTGATGAGAAAATCAACCACACTTTTAAGGTAAAACCATGAACTATCTCCAATACTACCCTACCGATGTTGTAAATGGCGAAGGTACCCGTTGTACCCTTTTCGTTAGCGGTTGTACGCATGGTTGCCGAGGTTGCTACAACCAAAAGAGCTGGTCTTTTGATAATGGCGTATTATTTGATGAAGCGATGGAACAACAGATTATCAATGATTTAAAAGATACGCGCATTAAACGTCAAGGGCTCACACTTTCTGGTGGGGATCCGATGCATCCCCGTAATGTTGAAGCCTTACTTCCTTTTGTACAGCGTGTAAAAAAAGAATGTCCCGATAAGGATATTTGGGTATGGACGGGATATAAACTGGATGAACTTGATGATTATCAACGTCAAATGTTGCCTTATATTGACGTGCTCATTGATGGAAAATTTATACAAGAACAGGCTGACCCAAGCTTGGTTTGGCGTGGTTCAGCCAATCAAGTGATTTATCGTTTTAAGGTTTAACCAAATAAGGTTAAGCTATTCTGCCAAGCCGTTTCTTTGATCACTTCAGCATTTTCACTTCTTAAACTACATAAAGCGTCAAAGGTGTGAACAATCCGCTCTGGTCGGTTAGGTTGCCCTTGAAAGCCAAATACGGGCATATCTGGTGTATCCGTTTCTAACACCAATGCCTCTAATGGTAACTTGGCAATCGCTTGACGCGTTTTATTCGCGCGTTCATAAGTAATTGTGCCGCCTACGCCAATTTTATAGCCTAAATCCACAAATCTTTTTGCTTGCTCATAACTTCCTGAAAAACCATGCACGACACCACATTTTGGCAAATTGGCTTGTTTTAAAAAGCGGAATAATTGCTCGTGGGATTTTCGACTATGTAAATTAACCGACAGATTGTACTTCTTCGCTAAATAAAGCTGGCTCTCCAAAAAGAGCTGTTGCTTTTGCCATAATTCATCCATCAATAACTCTGGAATCGCACACTCTAAACCAATTTCTGCTACGGCTGTACAATTTTGATCACGTACAGATAACGCCGCATCCAATTTCTCTAAATCATGCTCTTGATGTTCTTTGATATAAAGAGGGTGTAACCCAAGTCCACAATAAAGATGCTCAGGGAAAAGTGCGGTCATATTTTGGATTGTTTTAAAATCCGATTCTTTTACCGCCACAATCAAGATTTTCTGCACATCAGCTTGCTTAGCGTTCTCTACGAGCTGAGCTAATGGCTCTCCCGTGTCATGATGAAGATAATCGAGGTGGGTATGAGTATCGAAGAAAGGCATAACGTTATTTCACTTAAGAAAAAAGGTGTGTAGATTACGCATCCACACACCGAATTAATTATTCAACAGAAACGGATGTAATCACCACATCTTCGGTCGGAACATCTTGGTGGAAGCCTTTATTACCGGTTTTTACTTTTTTGATTTTATCAACCACATCCATGCCTTCAACCACTTCACCGAATACGGCATAGCCCCATTCTTGTACCACTTCACGGCCAAACATCTCTTTTGAACGGTAGTTTAAGAAGTCATTATCTGCCACGTTAATGAAGAATTGTGCCGTTGCAGAATGTGGATCAGAGGTACGCGCCATGGCGATTGTGCCACGTTTGTTACTTAAACGATTGTTAGCTTCATTTTGGATCGGTGCGTTTGTTGCTTTTTCACGCATTCCGCTTTCCATACCACCGCCTTGAATCATAAATCCATCAATAACACGATGAAAAATTGTGTTATTATAGAAACCGTTTTTACAATAGTTTAAAAAGTTTTCTGCAGTGATTGGCGCTTTATCAAAATCAAGTTTAATTTTAATATCGCCAAAATTTGTGTGTAATGTAACCATTTTGTTTTCCTCTTGAAAATTAAGGCATTCATTATTCCACAAATGGCGAGAAAGTGCCACAAGGAGCAGAAAAAGTACGGTCGTTTTCCAACTAGTTTTAAGAGAAAAAATATGTTAAAGATTTTTAATACCCTCACTCGTGAAAAAGAAGTGTTCAAACCTATCCATAAAGGAAAAGTGGGTATGTATGTGTGCGGCGTGACCGTTTACGATTTATGCCATATTGGCCATGGTCGTACCTTTGTATGTTTTGATGTGATTGCCCGCTATTTACGTTCTTTAGGTTACGATTTAACTTATGTGCGTAATATCACTGATGTGGACGATAAAATCATTAAACGTGCATTAGAAAACAAAGAAACCTGCGATCAACTTGTAGATCGCATGGTGCAAGAAATGTATAAAGATTTTGATGCGTTAAACGTACTACGTCCAGATTTTGAGCCTCGTGCGACGCATCATATCCCTGAAATTATTGAGATTGTGGAAAAACTGATTGCACGTGGTCATGCTTATGTTGCAGACAATGGTGATGTCATGTTTGACGTGGAAAGCTTTAAAGAATACGGCAAATTATCGCGCCAAGATCTTGACCAATTACAAGCCGGTGCACGTATTGAAATTAATGAAATCAAGAAAAATCCAATGGATTTCGTGCTTTGGAAAATGTCGAAAGAAAACGAACCAAGCTGGCCATCGCCATGGGGTGCTGGTCGTCCAGGTTGGCACATTGAATGTTCAGCGATGAACTGTAAACAACTTGGTGAACATTTTGATATTCACGGCGGTGGTTCTGATTTAATGTTCCCGCACCACGAAAATGAAATTGCGCAATCTTGCTGTGCTCATGGTGGTCAATATGTGAATTATTGGATCCATTCTGGCATGATCATGGTAGATAAAGAAAAAATGTCGAAATCCCTCGGCAACTTCTTCACTATTCGTGATGTATTAAACCACTACAATGCAGAAGCGGTGCGTTATTTCTTACTAACAGCACACTATCGCAGCCAGCTCAACTACAGTGAAGAAAACCTGAATTTAGCACAAGGTGCATTAGAACGTTTGTACACCGCTTTACGTGGCACCGATCAAAGTGCGGTTGCTTTTGGTGGTGAAAATTTTGTGGAAGCCTTCCGTGAGGCAATGGATGATGATTTCAATACACCGAATGCCCTTTCTGTCTTATTTGAAATGGCTCGTGAAATCAATAAATTGAAAACTGAAGATACAGAAAAAGCCAATGGTCTTGCTGCTCGTTTACGTGAATTAGCGGGTATCTTAGGTTTACTTCAACAAGATCCAGAAAAATTCTTACAAGCGGGCTCTGACGATGATGAAGTCGCAAAAATTGAAGCGCTCATCAAACAACGCAACGAAGCGCGTGCTGCTAAAGATTGGGCTGCTGCAGATGCGGCTCGTAATGAACTCACTGCAATGGGAATTGTGTTAGAAGACGGCCCTAACGGCACGACGTGGCGTAAACAATAATCTCACTTTGATACAAAAACTGCGGTCAAATTGACCGCAGTTTTTCTTTTAAGAAGAAAGCATTACATTTTCGGTTTTTCCATTGTTTTTGCTTTTTTCTTCATTTCTTTTGCTTTCATTTCTTTTGTTTTCATATCATCAGATTTCATTCCTTCTGATTTCATATTATCCATTTTCATGTCGTGAGATTTCATATCATGAGATTTCATCATCCCATCAGATGCCATTTTGTCATTTTGCATTGGCATAGCGTCTTTTGTCATCGGCATGGAATCTTTTGTCATCGGCATGGAATCTTTTGTCATCGGCATGGAATCTTTTGCCATCGACATTTCATTAGATTTCATATCGGTCGCATAAAGACTGGTTGCGAAGAAAAGTGCAGCAATAGCAGTAAAGGTTGTTTTTGAAGTAATATTTTTCATTTTGAATCTTCCTTAATTTGTGAATAATTAGCATTGGATGGAAAGGTTTCCCCTTTCATTATCATTAGACGAATGAGAAATCTATTTCTTACACTTTTTTCAAGGAAAAAATATGGAAACTGGAATTTCCAATAAAGACTTGGCTCAAATTAGAGAGCAAATGCTGAAATTTGCCACATTACAGGTGGGCGATTCTGTATTAGCTGAAGATTTGGTGCAAGAGAGTTTTTTAAGTGCATTTAACCATCTTGAGCAATTTAAACGACAAGCGGCATTTAAGACCTGGGTCTTTGCTATCTTAAAAAATAAAATCATTGATTTTCTTCGCCAGAAAGGCAAATTAGTGCTAGAAACCGAAATTGAAGATGAAGAACAAACTAATCATTTCTTTGATGAAGGGGGCCACTGGAAAGCTGAACATTCTCCACTCGATCTCGAACTGAGCGAAAGTGCGGTCTATTCTGAAGAATTCTGGCTGATTTTTGAAACTTGCTTAACTTGCCTGCCAGCCAAACAAGCCAAGATTTTTATGATGAGAGAGTTTTTGGAATTATCTTCCGAAGAAATTTGCCAAGAAAATCAACTAAGCATAAGTAACTTGCACACGACACTCTATCGTGCTCGCTTACAACTTCAAAACTGCTTATCTCATAAACTTTAAGGAGTGATTTTATGAAATGTCGCCAAGCGACTCGACTCATTTCAGATGCGCAAGAACGCTCATTAATGACTAAAGAAAAAATTGGGCTCAATTTGCATCTTGCCATCTGTACACATTGCCGTAAATTTCAACGAAATTGTGGCACATTGAGAAAATTAATGAAGGATTTCAAAGGATAAAAAAGCGGAAGAGAACTTCCGCTTATTACTCTATTACTTCGCCATTAATGCTGTTGCACGTGAAATCACTTCTTTGACTTCATCATCCGTCAATTTACCTTCTTTCACAAATTGCACCTTGCCGGTTTTATCAAGCAAAATAATCACGCTGTCTTTTTCACGTAATCCCCACGCATTTTTAACCGCACTTTTATCATCTAAAATCACTTGGCTATGGGCATTTTCTTTTTTGCCTTTTTCTGCGCTACTTTTCACAAACATACCCGTGCCCACAACGGCATCATCAGCATTAATAATGGTCGTGGTTTGATATTTGGCTTGGTTAAAATGAGCTGCTTTGATGGCTTCGATCATCGCTTGATTTTTCTCTTTTGCCGCACTTCTGCCTGCAATATGCTGAATCACACGGACTTTGCCAGGTAATGCCGTTGAGCTCCACGATTTATACGCTACATCATTGCCATTTAAAGTGATTTCGCCTTTATCCGAAACCGTTACATTGGCTAAAAGTTGATTTGGTTGGATATTGTGCGCGAATGCATTGATTGAGATTAAACTGCCCATCACTGCACTCAAAAGCATGACTTTTTTCATAAATACCTCATAAATTCCGTGAAATTGCCCATTTTTTGGCGAACAGTCACTTTTTTGTTATACTCCGTGCGCATTATACTTTGCTTAAATCAGATAAAGAAGGAAAAAGAAATGGATCAAATGCCAGCTTGCCCAAAATGTAAAGGTGAATATGTTTATCACGATTCTGTGAATTTTGTTTGCCCTGATTGTGGCAATGAGTGGAATGGTAACGAAACAGTTGAAGCCGATGAAGATCAACTAATTGTTAAAGACAGCAACGGTAACTTGTTAGCCGATGGTGATGATGTGCTTTTAATTAAAGATTTAAAATTAAAAGGTTCATCTGAAGTGTTGAAGAAAGGTACTAAATTCAAAAATATCCGTTTAGTTAACGGAGATCACAACGTCGATTGTGGAAAAATCATGTTGAAATCCGAATTCTTAAAAAAAGCTTAAGAATTCACAATAAAAAGAGCGGTCGATTTTAACGTTGTTTTAAATCGACCGCTCTTTTTTTATTTTCGTTATACCTTCGCAGGTTTCACAATTTCACTTGGATAACAACCAAGCACTTTCAGATAATTACTGAATTGCTTAAGCTCCTCCAAGGCAATTTGGGTATCTGGATGATGAATGTTTCCTTCAATCTCCAAATAGAACATTTCTTCCCAAGGTTTGCCATAAATTGGACGAGATTCAAGCTTGGTCATATTAATACCGTGCTTTTTAAACACAAGTAAAGCATCCACTAGGGAACCCGCTTGTTGCGATGTTGTCATCAACAATAAAGTTTTTGTGTGAATTTGTGGTGAAACTTCACGAGCTTGTTTGGCTACCACAATAAAACGAGTAATGTTGTTTTCTTGATTCGCAATATTATGCTTTAACACATGTAAGCCGTAAAGCTTACCACCATCTTCATTACCTAATGCCGCAATATTCGGTTTATTCAAGCTTGACACAAGCTGCATTGCATGAGAGCTACTTTCGCAAAACTCAATATGCACACGCTCAAGACTTTGAATAAATTGACTACACTGCTGGATCACTTGTGGATGGCTATAAAGCGTATCAATTTTGCTTAAATCATCTTGCTCATTCACTAAAACACAGTGCTTGATAGGATAAGCCAACTCGCCCACCAAAGATAAGGTGGTATGTTGAAGCAGATCATAAACTTCATTAATTGCACCTGACGTGGTGTTTTCTAAAGGCAGTACACCATAATCAGCTTCTCCACTTTCAACCTTTTCAAAAATTTGAGCAAAGGAGTCACAACTGATTTCAGCAAACTGCTGATTATAACGAGCCGCATAATTACGCGCAGCCAAATTAGAGTAAGAACCACGCTTGCCTAAGAAAGCAATATGTAACGTTTCTTCTCGTTGCTCATTGAGCTTTTTCTGCAAATACACTTGCTGTGTGAGCACAGAATCTTCAATGATCTTTTGGAAGACTGACGTAATATACTGTGGTTCAAGCTGATAATTTTGACTTTCAGCAAACTGCACAAGCTCTTGTAAGAGTTGTTGCTCCCGCTCTAAATCACGCAACGCTTTTTGCGTCACTTCTTTACTTCTTACTACATCATATGCCAGGCGGTGACGCTCTGAAAGCAGCTTTAACAAGCTGCGATCAATTTGCGTAATTTGCTGACGAATTTCTGATAAATCTAATGCCATTTCATTCCTTATTTAAAGGTTACTTCATTATGAGGGGTGTATTTTTCAGCATTAATAGGTGAATTTTTCTCAAAAAATTCTTTTAAAACATCCGCATCAATAAAACCAGTATTTACGAAAGTTGGATTTTTTGTCATGACTGGATAACCATCTCCACCCGCCGCATTATAGCTTGGTACAGAAATACGGTAAGTTTTATTTAAATCCAATGGTTTGCCTTGAATTTTCACATTTTCAACTTTCTTATCCGCACGATTTACTGTCATGCTGATACCTGAGTATTGTGCATAAGCACCAGAATCCACTTCTTTCAATGCCACCACATTTAAATAATCTAGTAATTCTTTACCAGTTAATTCAAAATAGCTCACAATATTACCAAATGGATGGATTTTTAAAATATCTTTATAAGTTACATCACCTTCTTGGATAGAATCACGAATACCACCTGAGTTCATGATACCAATGTCTGCTTTCGCTTTTTGACGTTGTGCTTCTGCAATTAAGTGACCAAGGTTAGTTTGTTCAAAACGGATGATAGTACGATCGCCTTCTAACTTACCTTTTAGTTTACCCACTTTTTGGCTTAATAACGCATCGCCTTTATCTTGGTAAGTTTTTAAAAGTTTTTCCATTTCTGGATCTTGTGGAATCTCTTCGGCATAGTTCACATATTCTGTTTTACCATCTTCTTTTTTCACTTTTTTCTTCAAGTTCACTGGAATTAATTGATAATTCACTAATTTTAATTCGCCATTTTTGAACTCAAAGTCTGCACGACCAACGTATTTACCCCATTCAAATGCTTGCATAATCCAAGTACCATTTTGGAAATCTGGTTTACATGGCTGAGTTGGTTGATAATCTTTAATCCATACGCCTTTATCATCCACACAAATCGGATCATGGCTATGGCCACCGATAATCATATCGAATGCGCCTTTATCTAAATTACGTGCAAGGCTCACATCACCCGGCGCATTGGAACCATGTTTCGCATCATAATAATAGCCCATATGTGTTAAAGCAATTTTTACATCTGGTTTAACTTTTTCATTTAGCTCTTTTAATGTGGCTTTTGCTACCGTTGTTGGATCTTCAAACTTCACATTGTGAAGGTATTCTGGGTTACCTAATTTTGCAGTATCTTCTGTGGTTAAACCAACCACTGCAATTTTAAGATCTTGTTTATTTAAAATCGTATAAGGCTTAACTAAGGTTTTACCTGTTTTCGTATTAATCACGTTTGCAGATAAGAATGGGAAGTTTGCCCATTTTTCTTGCATATCAAGAATTTGTAGTGGATTATCAAACTCGTGGTTACCTAATACAGTTGCCTCATAGCCCATTGCGTTCATTGCTTTAATGTCAGGTTCTGCTGTTTGCATATCTGACTCAGGTACACCAGTGTTAAAATCACCCGCATTTAATAAAATGAGTGAGCCTCCTTTTTGCTCGACTTCAGCTTTTACGCGATTAACAATTGTTTTGTGAGCAGGAAAGCCATATTCACCTTTTGCATTCGGCCAAAAATGTCCGTGCGTATCATTAGTGTGCAATATGGTAAATTGATAGGTTTTGCCCTGTTCATATGCCATTGCAGCAGAAGTTGCTAGCACAAGAGGAAGCACGGTAAATAATTTTTTCATATAAAAATACCTCTATTTTTGACCGCTCTTTACCTTCGCATAAAACAAAAATAACAGAGCAAGATGGGAAATAAAAAAGCTATACTCCCGAAAGAAGTATAGCTTTTCAACAAAACATTGTTAGATGAGTACCTGTGCAGGTGCAACATAACCTTGTGGAACTTGTTTCTTATCTTCAAAGGTAACAAATTCCCATGCTTCCTGATCGGCAAGTACAGCACGGAGTAACTTATTATTTAAACCGTGACCAGATTTATAAGCTTTGAAATCACCGATGATGTTATAGCCACACATATACAGATCGCCAATCGCATCAAGCATCTTGTGACGAACTAATTCATCTCTGAAGCGTAATCCGTCTTCATTTAAGATACGGTAATCATCTAATACGATAGCATTATCTAGGCTACCACCCAACGCAAGACCTTGAGATTGAAGATACTCAATATCTTTCATGAAACCAAAGGTTCTTGCACGACTAATTTGATGTACGAATGCTTGTGCAGAGAAATCCATCACATAATTACGTACATTTTTACTAATCGCAGGATGATTAAAGTCGATTGTGAAATCTAAACGGAAACCATTGTAAGGTTTAAATTCTGCCCATTTATCACCGTCTTCTACTCGTACATTTTTCTTAATACGAATAAATTTCTTCGGTGCATTTTGTTCTTCAATACCTGCATCTAAAAGCAGGTAAATAAATGGGCTTGCACTACCGTCCATGATTGGAATTTCAGGTGCATCAACTTCAATAATAATATTATCGATACCTAAACCTGCTAATGCTGAGTTTAAGTGTTCTACGGTTGAAACACGCACACCTTGTTCATTCACAAGTGCAGTACAAAGCATTGTATCGCGCACTGAATCCGCATTCGCAGGGAAGGTTACTGGCGGATTAAGATCGGTACGGCAGTAAATCACACCAGTATTTGGCATAGCCGGACGCAACGTTAACGTTACTTTTTTACCGCTATGTAAGCCTACACCTGTGACTTTAATGCTTTGTTTTAATGTTCTTTGTTTAATCATCTCTTTTACCTTATTGCTTCACAACAAGATTACTTCTACTCTTATTTCTCATCACGACCAAATGATGCCGGATTAAAGAAATTAGGATTATTTCTTAACTGTTCTAAACGGCTTGGATCAAGCGGTTTATTTAAGTTACCGTATTGTGGATTTTGTTCCTGTACTGGTTCTGGCTGTGGATTATGTCTTAATGCATCTAAACCATGTAAACCAACTGGCGGTTGTGGCTGAATTGTTTCTTGCGCTACAGGTTGTTGAACTGGCGCTTGTTGTACAGCTGCTTGAGGACGAGCAATCACTACTGGCTCAGCCGCAACAACATCACCTAAACCTGTTGCAACGATCGTTACACGAATTTCATTGCTCATTTCAGGAACTAAACTGGTACCCACAACGATAGTTGCATCTTCTGATGCAAAACTACCTACTGTGTCACCTACCACGTTAAATTCGTCAAAGCCGAGATCCATACCTGAGGTAATATTAACAAGGATACCCTTAGCGTTAGAAAGATCGACTTTTTCTAATAAATCATTTTTAATCGCAAGACGCGCTGCTTCTTCTGCACGACCCGCACCAGGTTCACTTTGAGCAGAGCCGAAACCAATCATTGCTTGGCCCATTTCCGACATAACGGTTCTTACGTCAGCAAAGTCCACGTTGATTAAACCCGGAGAGGTAATCATATCGGAGATGCCCATGACAGAGTTACGTAATACGTCATTTGCAGCAGCAAAAGCATCAATTAATGTTGCATTTTTCGGGAGAACTTTTTGAATTTGTTGGTTAGGAATGATGATCATTGAATCCACATATTGTGAAAGATCTTTAATCCCTAATTCAGCAAATTGCATACGTTTTTTGCCTTCAAAGCTAAATGGCTTAGTAACAACAGCAACAGTTAAAATGCCTAATTCTTTCGCTACTTTCGCAACGATTGGTGCCGCACCAGTACCTGTACCACCGCCCATACCGGCTGCGATAAAGACCATGTCTGCACCTTCAAGCATTTTACGGATTTCTTCTTGGTCATCTTCAGCCGCTTTACGACCTACATTTGGGTTTGCTCCCGCACCAAGACCTTTCGTTGTTGCCCCACCAATTTGTACAGTTTGTTGAACTTGGCTTTTGCGTAATGCTTGCGCATCGGTATTCACCGCATAGAATACGATCTTACCGTGTTCATCGCTATCAATTGCACTTTCGCCCAAGAAATTACCATTGAATTCTTGTTGCACCATGTTAGCAACCATGTGGTTAACCGCGTTACCGCCGCCTCCACCAACACCGACAACCTTAATCAGTGCACCGGTTTGCTCTTCAAAATCACCATACTCTGGGTATAACATTTGCTGTTCTCCGTTACTGCTAATACTCTGCTAGCATATTAATAAAAGTTAAATCTTTCTTATTGTAAATGAAAAAGCCAAAATTATCAAAATTCTGATTTCACTTTATTGAAAATATTTTTAAGGCCTTTCCAGAATTTTCTGCCAACACCTTCATCACCATAGTTACTATCTACAGGATCATTATCACTATTTTGATGATGATATTGTAGTAATCCGACTACAGTTGAATATTGCGGGCGATTTACATAATCCGTTAAGCCTGTAATATTCAATGGACTACCAATACGCACTTGGCAACCAAATACATTCGAAGCACAATCTTTTAAGTCTTCAATTTGTGCACCACCACCGGTAATAACGACACCAGCAATTAATTCAAATTTAATATGTTTGCTTTCTAAATCTGCTTTAAGCTTATCTAATTCGTCCTTAACAACGCCTAATAGTTCAATATATCTTGCTGAAGTGATTAAAGATAAATCACTTTTTGTTAAAGCACGTGGCGCTCGACCACCAATACTTGCCACTTCAATTTTTTTATCGCCATGTAGACGCGCTGGATACAATGCACTTGCATAATTCACTTTAATACGTTCGGCTTCTGCACGAGAAACGGTGCATGCATGAGCAATATCATTCGTGACAATATTGCCCGCATAAGGAATAACCTTGCTAAAGCGTAATGAACCATTGGTATAAACCATCACATTCATAGTACCCGCGCCAAAATCGATTAAGCACACGCCTAAGTCTTTTTCATCTTCGGTTAAAACAGAATGCGTTGCTGCAAAGCCGGAGAACACGACTTTATCAACTTGTAATCCGCAACGTTCAACTGCTTTTTTCAAGTTATTTTGCCAGTCTTGGTGACAAGCAATTAGGTGCACATTTGCTTTTAAACGGACGCCTTGCAAACCTAATGGATTTTTAATATTAACTTGTTTATCTACCGCGTATTCTTGAGGAATAATGTGTAATAAAGAAAGGCCTTCGGGTAATTTTACTGAGCTCGCTGTATGTAAAGCATCATCAATTTCATCTTGAGTCACTTCATTATCAGAAATAGCAACAAAACCGCTCTCATTCAGGCTTTGAATATGTTCACCCGTAATTGCAAGAGTCACACTCATAATTTGGCAATCAGCCATTGATTCAGCCGCTTCAATAGCACGTTGGATAGAGTTAACAACGGCATCTAAATCAGTAATACTGCCACGATCAATCCCTTTCGATGGACAACTACCCACGCCAAGTACATTTACTACGCCATCAGGAAGCACTTCCCCAACAACAGCAACAACTTTTGATGTACCAACTTCAAGACCTACAATGACTTTCGGTTCCAACTCTTTTCCCATTTTCTTATTACACCTAATGAATTATTTTATTTCTCTGTCAATCCAACCGCTGCTGATGCAGATGCATAGCGTAAATCTACATAATCAATTCGTTTACCTTCAGGCACTTCAATTTGTGGGTAAATCGTTACAAATCGATCTAATTTTGGTTTCCAATCTCCGCGCCCAAGTTTCAATACTATATCATTATCTAGCGTAACTTGCCATGCACCGCGATCATCAATTCGAACACCTTTAACCACTAAATTTTTGGCTTTAAAATCAGCGAAAATTTGATTCCAAGCTTCTAATACTTTCAAACTTTGATAATCTGGGCCACCTAAATAAGGTAAAGCTTTTTCTTTTAACTTATCCATCGGTAATTGGAAAACCGTTCCGTCTTTTGTAACGAACTCTGTTTTATTCCAAATTGCAACTGGCTGATATTCTGATAGCCAAATACTTAAACGATTTGGCCAAATTTTACGAACCACCGCACCTTTTACCCAAGGAATGGTTTCAAGCTGCTCTTGAATTTGCTTAACGTCTTGTCCCCAGAAGCCTTTAAGTGAACCCATTTTGAGCAATACGTCTTGCACATCTGGATAAGTGGTAAATTCATTTTGGCCCACTAATGCATAGGCAGTGATTTTTCTATCACCGTCTAAGCTTTCAAGCCAATTTTGCCAGTTTGAATAAACGAAATACCCTAACCCAGCACAAAGTAACAGCAAAGCAAGTTTAATCTGCAACATAAAGCGGAATTTACTTTCTCCGTTAGATGAGCGACCAAATTGCGTTGGCGGTGTATTTTTGCGCTTAATTACATTCATTACGCACTCAACTCCAAAATTTTCACTACGAGTTGTTCAAATGAAATACCGACTGTTGACGCAGATTTAGGGAATAAACTGTGACTTGTCATACCAGGGTTTGTGTTTACTTCAACTAAACGGAAATTACCTTGTGCATCGGTCATTACATCAATGCGACTCCAACCACGACAACCCACAACGTCATAAGCACGTTTAACTAATTTCGCTAATTCTTGCTCACGTTCAGCTGAAAGACCCGCCGGGCAAAAATATTGAGTGTTATCTGAAATATATTTCGCATCATAATCATAAAACTCACCTTCTGGCACAATGCGAACAGCAGGCAATACTTCGCCACCTAAAACAGGCACAGTTAATTCATCGCCAGCTAACCATTCTTCAATCAAAATGGTGTTATCAAATTTAAGTGCATAATCGACCGCACTTTTTAATTCTTCAACTACTTTTACTTTCGTTAAACCGACACTTGACCCCTCAAGAGACGGCTTAACCATTAAAGGTAAACCTAATTTTTCGACCACGGCTTGTGGGTTTAGTTCGTGAGCGTTTTCTTTGGTCACGATCTCCATATCGGCAACAGGTAAACCAAAGGATTTCCATAACATTTTAGTACGCATTTTATCCATGGTTAACGCTGAAGCCATCACGCCACAACCAGTGTAAGGCAAACCGATTTGTTCTAATAAACCTTGCATGGTGCCATCTTCACCACCACGACCATGTAAAATGTTAAAGACACGATCAAAACCATCAGCCTTTAAATTCGCGACATTATATTCTTTAGGATCGACACCATGTGCATTATAACCTTGGCTCACTAATGCGTTTAACACGGCTGCGCCAGAATTAAGAGAAACTTCACGTTCAGCTGATGTGCCGCCTAACAACACAGCAATTTTTTCTTGTTTTAAATTCATTGTTTTATCCTGTTTTCTTTTTATTCTTCATCAAAAGTGCGGTTATTTTTCGGTGTATTTATGCTTTCCAACGTTCAGCTAAACCACGAGAAATTTTGCTTACACTTCCCGCACCTTGGGCAAGAATTAAATCACCATCTTGAATAATTTGATCTAATACATCGCCAAGTTGTTCCGTATCAGAAACTAAAATTGGATCGACTTTTCCTAGATTACGAATAGAACGACAAAGTGCTTTACTATCTGCACCGACAATTGGCGCTTCACCTGCCGCATAAACGTCTAACATAATCAATGCATCCACTTGGGATAATACTTGCACGAATTCATCAAATAAATCGCGAGTACGTGAATAACGGTGAGGCTGGAAGATCATGACAATACGTTTATCTCCCCAGCCTTCACGGGCTGCTTTGATTGTTACATCAACTTCTGTTGGGTGATGGCCATAATCATCCACTAAGCGTACTTTACCATTTGGACGAATAAACTCGCCTAATTGGTCAAAACGTCTGCCCGCACCTTGGAAATCAGCAAGCGCTTCTAAAATCGCTTCATTGCCAATGCCTTCTTCTTTTGCTACTGCAAGTGCCGCCGTCGCATTTAACGCATTATGTTTACCTGGCACATTCAATAATACATTGATGCGTTCACCACTTGGGCAAACTACGGTATAATGGCCTTGGAAACCAGTTTGTTCATAATCTTCGATACGATAGTCTGCGTGCTCGCTGAAACCATACGTTAACACTTGACGTCCAACTTGAGGAACAAGTTCCATTAACACCGTATCATCTGCACACATCACCGCTAAACCGTAGAACGGTAAGTTATGTAAGAACTTCACGTAAGTGGCTTTCATCTTCTCAAAATCACCACCGTACGTATCCATATGATCCGGTTCAATATTGGTTACCACAGAAACCATAGGTTGCAAGTGTAGGAAAGATGCATCACTTTCATCCGCTTCTGCGATTAAATAACGGCTTGCACCTAAATGCGCGTTTTTACCGGCAGATTTAACTAAACCACCATTAACGAAAGTTGGATCCAGTTTCGCTTGAGTATAAATCATCGAAATCATGGCTGTTGTTGTGGTTTTACCATGGGTACCAGCTACTGCAATACCATGACGGAAACGCATAATTTCAGCCAACATTTGTGCTCGCTGAATCACAGGAATACGATTTTGTTTAGCGGCAATTAATTCTGGATTATCTTCATGGATCGCACTTGATACAACAACGACACTTGCCCCTTTCACATTTTCCGCTTGGTGACCAATGAAAATTTTTGCGCCAGCTTGAGCAAGACGCTGAGTCACAACACCATCTGCAATATCCGAACCAGAGATATCATAACCTTCATTTAATAAAATTTCGGCAATCCCACTCATACCGGCGCCGCCGATACCAATGAAATGAATTTGTTGAACCCGACGCATCTCAGGGATAATCTTTCTAATTTCGTCCGAAATATGTTTCATATTATTTCACCTTTATTTTTAACCGCACTTTTAGGTTGCGAGTTTATTACCACCCTCTCAACCTCTCTATTCTTATTTCGCGTTTTCTACAATGACATCAGCTACACGTTTAGCTGCCAATGGGGCCGACATTTCTTTTGCCTTAATAGCCATCGCTAGCAAAGTTTCACGATCTGTTTTTTCTAAGAAATCGACTAACACATCCGCATTTAATTCATTCTGCTGAACAATTTTTGCTGCGCCTACATCGGCAAGATATTTAGCATTTAAATATTGTTGTTGATCTTTATGCTGGAATGGTACAAAAATTGCTGGTGTCCCCACTGCTGCTAATTCACATACCGTTAAAGCACCAGAACGACAAATCACCACATCCGCCCAGGCGTAGGCCTCCGCCATATCATCAATAAATTCTGTAATTTTAACCGAATCGGCATGTTCACCATAAAGTGCAGTCACACTTTCAACAGAACCTTTACCCACTTGATGACGCACTTCTAGTTTATCTGCCAAACGCGCTACTACTCGTGGAATCGTTTGATTGAGTACGCGAGCCCCTTGGCTTCCACCCACGACAAGTACTCTCAATTTTCCGCTTCTTTCTGAAAAGCGAGCTTGTGGTGATGGCATTTCAAATAAATCTTGGCGAACTGGGTTTCCTACAACTTCGGCATCTTTGAATGCAGTTGGAAAAGCTTGTAATACACGTGTCGCTATTTTAGCCAACCATTCATTGGTTAAGCCTGCTACGGCATTTTGTTCATGTAAAATAACTGGCACACCGCAAAGTTTTGCAGCAATACCACCTGGACCAGACACATAACCGCCCATGCCTAATACCGCATTGGGTTGATATTCTTGAATAATTTTACGAGCTTGCAATACTGCTCTTAAAATAGCAAAAGGTGCACCTAGTAATGCTTTAATCCCTTTACCTCGCAACCCTGAAATTTGAATAAAACGAATAGGAATGCCATGTTTTGGTACAAGCTGTGCTTCCATGCGATCTTTTGTACCTAACCAGCAAATTTCCCAACCTTCTTTTTGTAAGGTTTGAGCAACAGCGATGGCAGGAAAAACATGTCCACCAGTACCACCTGCCATAACTAATAATTTTTTACTCATAAATATCCCTAATCATCTCTCAAACGTGCTTGACCACCACGTTGTAATCTATTTTCATGGTCAATACGCAATAAAATGCCCACGGTTGCCGACATAATAATGATACTTGAACCACCGTAACTCACTAATGGGAAAGTTAAACCTTTTGTTGGTAACATCCCTAAGGCCATGCCTAGATTGACAAAACCTTGGAAGAAAATCCAGAAACTAATACCTAAAGCAAAAAAGCCACGGAAACGTTGTTCTAACATGAGTGATTCACGTCCGATTTTCATCGCACGGAAAATCAATAAACCTAAAAGAATGACAACAACCAAAATACCAATAAAACCGAACTCTTCACCAATAATCGCCATGATAAAGTCAGTATGTGCTTCAGGAAGGTAATCGAGTTTTTGAATGGAGTTACCAAGTCCTTCCCCACTAATTTCACCACGACCAAACGCCATCAAAGAGTTAGTCAGCTGGAACCCTGTTCCGTAAGGATCTTTAAACGGTTCTAAGAAACCGGTAAAACGTTTTAAACGATAAGAGGCAGAGAGAACCAGCCATACAAAGAGTAGTATGCCTGTACCAATTAGCAAAATAAATTGCCAAAAATTCGCACCAACAATAAAAAGCATACCGAAAGTGATCACAAATAGTACCACTGTACTCCCTAAGTCAGGTTGAGCGAGTAAGAATACACCTAATACGCCCATCACAATGAAAGGCTTAGCTGCACTGAATTTTTTACCACGTACTTCATCATAACGACGCGTAAAATAGCTCGCCAGGAAACAAGTTAAAGCTAGCTTAGCAAATTCTGCAGGCTGGAAATTTAAAATCCCTAAAGAAATCCAACGTTTAGCACCATTAACAGAAGTCCCGATACCAAGAACCAGTATTAATAAAACAATAGCTAACAAGAAGACTTTTGCGTGCCACTTTTCCCATTGAGAAGAAGAAATCTGGAGGGTTAAATAACAAGTTGTTAAAGAAAGTAAGACATAAACGGCATCACGTTTAGCAAAATAGAATGTATCATTAAATACGCGTGCGCTGTAAGGCATCGAAGCAGAAGTTACCGCAACTAAACCAATCAGCAATAGCACGACAAAAAGCCAAAACAATGCGCGATCGTAAAGTAATCCTTGCGGTGTCACTCTCGCCCATTGTTCATAATTTTGTTTAATTTTATTGATAAATTCCATTACTACCCTAATTCTTTAAGTTAATTTTGCTAAACGAGTAAACTCTTCGCCACGTTTTTCAAAAGAGGCAAACTGATCCAAACTTGCACAAGCTGGAGATAATAACACCATATCGCCTGATTTTAAATGCGGACGTAAAAATGAAATGGCTTGTTCCATGGTTTCAAACAAATGGCTTTGACTTGAAAGTGCCGCAAGTTGTTTGCCATCACGGCCAAAGCAATACGTTGAAATATGAGGTTGGTTGATTAAATCAGCGAGTTCAGAAAAATCCGCACCTTTACCATCACCGCCTAATAAAAGGTGTAACGTTCCCTCAACATATAACCCTGCCAATGCTGCAACGGTGCTACCTACATTGGTGGCTTTAGAATCATTAATCCAACGAATGCCATTCGCTTGATGGGCTAATTGGAAACGATGATCTAAGCCTTTAAATTGACGAAGTGCGGTACGAATTGCCTCTAAATTTATGCCTACTGCTTGTGCTAATGCTGTTGCAGCTAAAATATTCATGTAATTATGACGACCAACTAAAGTCGCTTCATCACAAGGTAAAATGACTTCCTCTTTCGCCATTAAGTACTGTTTACCGTTTTCGGTTTTTAGCCAGTAATCCGCTTGATTTTCAGCAAAAGACACAACCTTCTTAGCTTGATTTTCACCTTCGCCAAACGTGAGTTTGTCTTCTAAATTCACTACTGCGGTTTCTGCATTGTGGTAAATGCGTAATTTTGCTTGGCGATAATCTTCTAAATCTACATAGCGATCCATGTGATCTTCAGTCACATTAAGCACAGTCGCTGCAGCCGCTTTCAAACTATAAGTGGTTTCAAGTTGGAAACTGGAAAGTTCTAATACATAAAGATCGCAATCTTCATTTAATAATGACAACGCAGGGATACCAATGTTTCCACCCATTCCGACTTTTATTCCGGCCGATTTCGCCATTTCATAAACTAATGTTGTCACGGTGCTTTTACCGTTAGAACCGGTAATTCCTACAATTGGCTTCGTTGCTGCTCGGCAGAATAATTCAATATCTCCAATCACTTCTACGCCTGTCGAAAGTGCGGTCTGAATTTCAGGTGTTTTTACCGCGAGTCCTGGGCTAATGACAATAGTATCGCTTTCAAGTAACCATTGTTGATTTAGACTACCCGTGTGTAAAGGAACATTTTTAGGTAATTGCTCTGCTCCCGCTGGATGTTGACGTGTATCAATCACACGGATATTAGCTTGTTGAGATTGAAGATATTCAACGCAAGAAAGGCCTGTTTTTCCGAGGCCTATGATGGTGATAGTTTTATTTTGATATAGAGTTGTCATTTTGTTTTTCTTCTCTCGTATTCTGGGATCACGCAGGGTGCAACAAGTGCACCCTACAAAAATTATCTTAGTTTGAGCGTTACAAGCCCCATCAACACCAACATTAAGGAGATAATCCAAAACCGAATAATCACCCGAGGTTCTGGCCAACCTTTTAATTCAAAGTGGTGATGAATTGGTGCCATTCTGAAAATACGTTGTTTTCTTAACTTGTAAGAACCTACTTGCAAAATCACAGACAAGGCTTCAACAACAAATACCCCCCCCATAATCACTAATAAGAACTCTTGGCGAACAAGGATGGCAACAACACCAAGTGCACCACCAAGTGCAAGAGAGCCTACATCACCCATAAAGACTTGAGCCGGATAAGTGTTAAACCATAAGAATCCTAAGCCTGCACCTACGATTGCGGTACAGAACACCACCACTTCAGAGCTATATTTGATATAAGGGATATGTAAGTATTCTGCAAAATTAACGTTACCGGTCGCCCATGCGATTAAAGCAAATGCACCAGCTACTAAAGCGGTTGGCATGATCGCAAGACCATCTAAACCGTCAGTTAAGTTTACCGCATTACCTGTGCCCACAATCACAAAGTAAGACAACACAATATAGAATAGACCCAATTGCGGCATAATATCCTTGAAGAATGGAATCACTAAGCGAGTTGCATCAGTATCATGGCCTAACCAGTACAACCAAATAATCGCCACTAATGCCACAACTGACATCCAGAAATATTTCCAACGTGCAATTAAACCATCGGTATTTTTACGTGTGATTTTACGGAAATCATCCACAAAGCCAATTGCACCATAGCCAAACAACACAAATAAGCAAATCCAAACATAAGGATTCATTAAGTTAGCCCATAATAGCGTACTGACACCGATGGAGAATAAAATCATCACTCCGCCCATAGTTGGCGTACCTTTTTTCGCAAAGTGACTTTCAGGACCATCATTACGCACTTCTTGGCCAAATTTTAAAATTTGAAGGCGTTTGATCACTTTAGGACCAATCCATAAAGAAATGAAAAGTGCGGTCAATAATGCCAAAATCGCACGTACAGTAATATAGGAAATGGCATTGAATGCCGTTTCATAGCGAACTAAATATTCAGCAAGCCAAACTAACATAAGCTATCCTTTAATGAATAAATCGTCTCTTCCATTTTCATTGAGCGCGAGCCTTTCGCTAATACGACGACTTTTTGGTTTTCTTGTAATTTCTGTTTAATAATATCTAACGCATAAGCTGTCAATTCAGCTTTATCTGTAAAATGTTTTCCCAAAACAGCTTCAGAAATGACCGCGCTTTCTGTTCCGTAAGAAAGCACCAAATCTAATTTAGCTTGTTTTGCATGCTCGCCCACTTGTCGATGACATTTTAGGCTATCCTCGCCTAATTCTTTCATATCGCCCACGAGTAGAATGCGGAAAGCATCATAACCTTTTAAAACATCAATCGCAGCTTGTAAAGAATCGACATTTGCATTGTAGGTATCATCTAATAAAAGGAGATTTTCATTCACTTGAATCGGGAATAATCGTCCTTTTACTTGAGAACGATGTTCAAGACCTGCTTTTACATCAGCAAGACTCGCGCCCACATTCATAGCAAGTGCGGTCGCTGCCAAAGCATTTTTTACATTATGCTCACCTAAATAAGGCAAATTAATTCCAATACTACCTTTTGGTGAAACTAACGTAAAGGTTGAGCCATTAGGTGAATGTTTTACATTTTCAGCTTTGTAATCACGACCATTAAAATATTGAATAGCATGGGAACCAATTTCTTTTTGCCACAATTCAATATAATTATGTTCACTGTTAATAATCGCCACGCCATTTTGGGTTAAACCACGATAGATTTCACCTTTAGCTCGAGCTACACCTTCAATGGAGACAAAACCCTCTAAATGTGCAGCCGCTACATTATTCACTAATGCGGTCTCAGGCTGAGCAAGATGCGTGGTGTAGTCAATTTCACCTTGATGATTAGCACCTAATTCAATAACGGCAAATTTATGTTGTTCGGTTAAGCGTAATAACGTTAACGGTACGCCAATATCGTTGTTAAAATTACCATTTGTGAATAACACAGCCTCAGGATTACCTGCTGTTTGTTGTAGAATGGATGCGGTCATCTCTTTTACTGTAGTTTTACCTGATGACCCCGTCATTGCTACGGTATGAGGATTAATTTTTTCACGTAACCATTTTGCTAATTGACCAAGAGCTAAGCGCGTATCTGCAACAACTAATTGTG
The DNA here is from genome assembly GCF_041433495.1 of Haemophilus sp. 27098_8_127. Classification (NCBI taxonomy): domain Bacteria; kingdom Pseudomonadati; phylum Pseudomonadota; class Gammaproteobacteria; order Pasteurellales; family Pasteurellaceae; genus Haemophilus; species Haemophilus sp. 27098_8_127. The sequence goes on along the minus strand of NZ_JAPWBP010000003.1, from coordinate 157,993 downwards.
GCGTTGCAATTTCAGTGTTGGCTTGTTGCACAACTAGGGCTGTCGCACCTTGCTCAACGGCTTTATCTAAGTATTGATGTGCATCAAAATGCTCACCTTTTAATGCAAAGAAAAGTGAGTTAGATACCGATTTACGCGTATCCGTATTGATATTTTCAACAACGGCCTGCTCATCGCCAATAAGATCAGCATTTAAAATTTGAGCAAGCTGTTGGGTAGTTAGTTTAATCATTCTATTTTTTTATTTTTTTGTTAAATAGGCTTCAGCCACTTCTTGATCAGAGAAATGAAGTGTTTTATCTCCAATGATTTGATAGTTTTCATGGCCTTTACCAGCAATCACAATCACGTCATTTTCAACTGCATTCTCAATGGTAAATTTAATGGCTTCTTCACGATCCGGAATCACACCAACATCTTCCATTCGACTAAAACCAGTAAGGATATCGGCTTCAATTTTATTTGGATCTTCTGTGCGTGGATTATCTTGGGTTACGATCACTAAATCAGCAAACTGTTCAGCCGCTTTTGCCATCAGAGGACGCTTGCCTGCATCACGATCTCCGCCACAACCAAAGATACACCAAAGTTTGCCTTTACAATGTTCACGCGCGGCATTTAATGCTTTTTCTAATGCATCCGGAGTATGGGCATAATCAACGACAACCGTTGGTTTACCTGCTTTCTTAATCAATTCCATTCTTCCATTTACCCCTTTTAGCTGTGAAACCGTACGGATAAGATCGTCGAAAGAATAACCTAAAGCCAATAAAACAGCCGTGGCTAACAGCAGATTAATCACGTTAAAAGCGCCAATTAATGGGCTATGTAATGTGCCATTACCCCAACTTGAAGCAACATCAATGACCACACCTTCGTGAGTGAAATGAATCTGTGTTGCATAAAGCCATTGTTTAGAAGTTGGTTGAAAATCTAGGCGACAGCTGACTGCAATACCATTTGCTAATTCATTTAACCATGCAGCCCCAATTGGATCGTCAACATTGAGAATTTGTAATTCAGGCATTAAATCAATGAAAAAGCGTTTTTTAGCTTCCGCATACTTTTCCATTGTCTCGTGATAATCCAAATGATCACGACTTAAATTGGTAAAAATGGCGGCTTTAAATTTAAGGGCTTCAACGCGATGTTGAACTAAACCATGTGAAGACACTTCGATAGAAGCAAAATCTGCCCCATTCTCTACAAAATCAGCAAGGTTTTCTTGAACTTCAACGGCTGAGCCTGTGGTATTTTTTGCTTCTTTGACTTGGCCTAATAAACCATTGCCAATGGTGCCCATGACAGCAGCTTTATGTCCTAATAAGGTTGCCCATTGAGCTAATAATTGAGAAACGGTGGTTTTACCGTTTGTTCCAGTCACACCAACTAAAGTCAATTTTTCGGAAGGATTATCATAAAATTGACCGGCCAACGCTGAAAGATGAGCTGATAAGTGATAATAGTGAATCACTGGCACATTATTTTGCCATTGGATGTTCAAATGCTCGTTTTCTAAATCTGTTTCTAAAACGACCGCACTTGCGCCAAAAGAGATGGCTTGAGGAACAAATTGACTCGCATCAAAACGATGCCCTTTTACTGCCACAAACAAATCATCTTGGGTCACTTTGCGGCTATCTAACACCATTGCCTTCACATTAATGTCTGAAAGCACCGGAAGATCAAAAAGTGCGGTCAATTTTTTCATTGTTTTGCCTTTTCTTAATTCATTTTTTCAAGTTTTTGATCGCTTAAGCGAACAGTACGTCTTGCTGTTTTTTCTGTTGGTTCTGCATCTGGGGCAATACCATTAGCGCGTAATGCATAGCCCATGATGCTTGAGAATACTGGCGCAGATACCGCACCACCATAGTACTGCCCGGCTTTCGGATCGTTAATCAAAATAACTAATGCATAACGTGGATCGCTAATTGGTGCAATACCTGCAGTAAATGCCACATATTTATTAACATAGTGACCATTTTCAATTTTTCGCGCTGTACCTGTTTTCACGCCAACACGATAACCTTCAACCATCGCACGTTTATTTTTGATCGCGACTTTTTCTAACATGCCCACTACGTCTTTCGTGATTTTTTCAGAGAAGACACGTTGACCAATAACTGGCGGATCGACTTTAGTAATAGAAAGTGGGCGATAAATCCCGAAGCTACCTAAAGTAGCATAGGCACGCGCAATTTGTAATGGTGTTGAAGTAATACCATAACCGTAAGCAACAGTTGCACGTTCTATATCGGCCCAACGTTTACGGTTTGCATTTAATACGCCACGCTGCTCACCGATTAAGCCTAACTCAGTATCTTTACCTAAACCTGCATTTTGGTAAGTTTCCATTAATGCTGAAGGTGGCATACGTAAAGCAAGACGACTCACACCACGGTTACTGGAGTTAATCAAAATTTCATCTAAGGTTTGTTGTGGGCGAGGTGCCACGTCAACAATTTCTTTACCACTTACGGTAAATGAACCTGTATTAATTACCTCATCACGTCTCACTGCGCCACGTTGAAGTGCGGTCAATACAACAAAAGGTTTTACGGTTGAACCGGGTTCAAAGGTATCCGTAATCGCACGGTTACGTTTTAATTCATCTTTGACATTAGCCAAATTATTTGGGTTATAAGAAGGTGCAGTTGCCATAGCTAATACTTCACCCGTACGTACATCCACCAATACGGCTGTGCCTGATTCTGCTTTGTTCTCTGTTACCGCTTTTTTGATTTCACGATACACCATGGATTGTAACTTTTCATCAATACTTAAGGTGACATCTTGTGCATCGTATTTTTTCTCATCAGCAATATGTTCAACCACGTTACCACGTTTGTCTTTACGAACAACACGCGCACCGTCTTTACCCACTAACATTGAATTGAAGCTTGCCTCAACCCCTTCAATCCCTTTACCATCAATGTTAGTAAAGCCGATTAATTGAGCCGCCTCTTCTACACGAGGATAAAAACGACGTGGTTCTGTCTCTAATGAGATACCTTTAATTTTGAGTTCACGGATATAATTCGCTTTGCTCGCTTCTACTTGACGAGCTAAATACAAGAAGCCTGATTTTGCATTTTTCTCAATTTTTTTCACCAACTCGGCTGGTGTCATATTTAATTCGTTAGCAAGGGCTTTAATACGTTCTTTATCATCTAGTGCATTTTCTTTTAGCATTAAACGCGGTTCAGCCACGATTGCACTCATAGGTACACTCACCGATAACAATTGGCCGTTACGATCTAAAATTGAACCGCGAACAGAAAGCACGTCATCTTTACGTAATGAACGTTTGTCCGCTTCACCAGAAAGGGTTTCAGAATTAACAGATTGCACATAAGCAGCACGAGCCACTAATGCGCCTAAGCCTAAGAAAATAAAACTTGTCGCGATGAGATAACGACCACGAAGGAAGCATTTCTCAAACACCATTTTCGGTTTGTTCGGTTTTACTGACGCAGGTTGAGCCAATTTTCTAATTGTTTTCTTTGGCTTTCCTGGTTTCTTAGAGGAATTAAATCTAACCATTTTATTCAAAATCTCTATTCAAAAATAACCACTTCTTGTTCACTTTGAACACGTTGCATTTTTAATGTACCAATCGCAATAGATTCAACTCTTGTATTATCACTTTCGGTTGCTTCTTGTAATTGTAAATTGCGATATTCGTTTTCAAGGGCTTGGTGTTGTAATACCAACTGCCCGTTTTCAGAAATTAGGCCCCGTGTTTGATGCGTCATCCAAATTGTGCCCATTGCAGAAGCTAAAATTAATAAAAGTAAGATGACAATTAACTTATTAGAAGAAAAAATATCTTCCACGAGAATATGTTGTAAAGGATAACGTTCGCTATTTTCTAACATCTTATTTCACCCTTTCCGCAATACGTAAAACCGCACTTCTGGAGCGTGGATTTGCCGAAATTTCTGCCTCACTCGGCTGAATAGCTTTACCAATGATTTTTAACTTTTGATTACGTTGAATTTGATCTTCACGTAGTGGTAAACCTCTTGGAATATCCTCGCCTTTGCTTTGCTTACGCATAAAATGTTTTACCATTCTGTCTTCAAGTGAATGGAAACTGATAATCGATAAACGCCCTTCAGGGGCTAACATATCTAATGCAGAATTTAATACACTTTCTAATTCATCTAATTCCGCATTAATATAAATTCGAATGGCTTGGAAACTACGAGTCGCCGGATGCTTATGTTTATCTTTAAACGGCACAGATTGAGCAATTAATTCAGCGAGCTGAGAAGTACGACTTAAACATTCTGTGCCATTTTTGACCGCACTTTTATTAAATTCTACGATGGCAGTGGCAATTCGTTTTGCAAAACGCTCTTCGCCGAAGGTTTTTAACACCCAAGTTAAATCATCAACAGATACTTGTTTTAGCCACTCTGCCGCGGATAAACCTTGTGTGGTATCCATGCGCATATCTAACGGACCATCTTTCATAAAACTGAAACCACGCTCAGCTTCATCAAGCTGTGGAGATGACACCCCTAAATCCAGCAAAATGCCGTCAATTTTACCAACTAAATCGAGTTTTTGACAGATATCTGGAATGTGTGAAAAGCTATTATGTTCAATATGAAAACGAGGGTCTTGGATTTTTTCAGCTTCAGCAATTGCACGAGGATCACGATCCACTGCAATTAAACGACCATGTTCAGAAAGCTGCGAGAGAATGAGGCGAGAATGACCACCACGACCAAAGGTACCATCGATATAAATTCCATTTTCTTTCAACGCCAAACCATTCACCGCTTCGTGAAGCAAAACCGTGATATGTTCAGGTGCAGAAAAGGAATTTTGCATAGTCATAAGTAAACGTTAAATCAAAATCGATAAAGAGAAGATAGAGCGGCGCAAGCACCGCTTATCCTGCTAGTGCTGCTGTTCTATAATGACAGCATTTTTAGTTCTTCAGAAGCACCGAATTCAGCACTTGAGCCAATTTCGATATCTTCATCAATTTGTGCATACCATTCGGTATCGCTCCAAATTTCAAATTTATTCAACTGCCCTACCAACATTAAACCTTTTTCTAATTTTGCGTGTTGACGTAATGGACCACTTAATAAGATACGACCTTGCGCATCCATTTCACATTCTGTGGCATAACCGAGCATTACACGTTGTAAGCGTCGTTGATTTGGGTCAAAGTTGGAAAGTGAAAGTAGTTTTTGTTCGATTTTTTCCCATTCATCTAAAGGATAAAGTAATAAACAAGGCTGACGAATATCAACGGTACAAACCATTTGGCCTTGGTTCTTTTCCATGATTTCAGCACGATAACGAGTAGGGATCGCTACACGACCCTTCGCATCTAAATTTACCGCTGCTGCACCACGAAACATTTCTCTACCTTTAAACGTTTATTTTTAGAAAAATTTGGCAGAATTTTCCACAAAATTCCACTTTTCACCACTTTGCGTAAGTTTATCGGTTGTAGCCTTAACTTGCAAGTAATTAAAACGTAAAGATTGGTAAATTTTGTTAATAAAATAAACAAAAAACCGTTTGAGATTTCTCTCAAACGGTTTTTCAATTTTTAACTCGATTTAATTAGTTATTTACATACGCTTCTTCGTCACGATCACCTAATGGTTTAAGCTGTGTGAAGAATAATACTAAACAAAGTACTGTTAAACCTAAGCCGATATAAACAGATAATTGATAGTCTAAACCGAAACCGATTTTGTTGTATGCAAGGTAAGTGAAACATACAGTACTGATAAATGCCGCAGGGATTGTACATACCCAGTGGAATTTATTATAACGGTATAAGTACGCTGCTGCAGTCCATAACATCACCATTGCAGTAGTTTGGTTCGCCCAAGTGAAGTAACGCCATAAGATAGAGAAATCCACTTTTGATACGATATAACCAACCACGAATAATGGCACAGCAATAATTAAACGTTTAGCTAAGGTTTTTTGTTCTAAATGGAAAAATTCTGCAATAACAAGGCGTGCTGCACGGAATGCTGTATCACCTGATGTAATAGGAAGAACAACCACACCTAACACTGCAAAAATACCACCAACAAGACCTAAGAAGTGGATAGAAGAGTCATAAACCACTTTAGAAGGAGAACCTGCTTTAATCGCTGCTAATAAATCTGGTAAAGAATCATAGAAACTTAAACCAACCGCACACCATACTAATGCAATTACACCTTCACCGATCATCGCACCGTAGAAAATAAAACGTCCTTCTTTTTCGTTTTCAGTACAACGAGCCATTAATGGGCTTTGTGTTGCGTGGAAACCAGATAATGCACCACAAGAGATTGTTAAGAACAAGAGTGGCCATAATGGTAAATCCCCACGTGTTTCAAAGTTTTGGAAGAATTTCTCAAAAGACATACCGTCCACAGAACGATAGAAAGAAATTGGATCTGCTGAGCTAAGATCTGCACTGACTAAACCATATACCATACCTACAGACATAAAGAGTAATAATGCACCGAAGAATGGGTAGATACGACCGATGATTTTATCAACTGGAAGTAATGTCGCAAGAATATAGTAAATGAAGATGATACCAGTCCAAACACTGATCACAGTCGCTTTATCCATACCCCAAACGGTAATACCACCTGCTTCAGCTACCTGATGGATTTCTTCCGCATTGCTAATAGAAATGCTACTTGATGCAGCACCAAACACATCCATTGTAATCGTACCCATTAATTGAGCAGGACTTGCTACGAATACCACACCTACTAATAATAAAAGCACAACAGCTAATACGTTAATGAATGCTTTAACTGGACGACCTAAGTATTTACCTGCAAGGTTTGGCATAGATGCCCCACCATTACGCACACTTAACATTCCGCAGAAATAATCGTGTACCGCACCAGCAAAGATACAACCCACTACAATCCAAAGCATTGCAACTGGTCCGTATAACGCACCAAGAATCGGACCAAAGATCGGACCTGTACCTGCAATATTTAATAATTGAATTAACCAAATCTTAGTTTTAGACATTGGCATATAGTCAACGCCATCATTCATTGTATAAGCTGGCGTTTGACGATTTGGATTGATCACAAAAATGCGCTCAATTACACGACTATAAAAGAAATAACCTGCAAGCAATAACGCCACGCAGAAGAAAAACCACAACATAAAAAATACTCCTCAGGAATAAATGAATACCGAAATTTAGTCATATACTAGACTTCGTCGGCGGTATTCTAAGTGAAAATCATCAAAATCAAAATTTTAATTTTTACATTGTTTCAATTTTGTGATCCATGTCACGTTTATCATTCCGTTTTTTTCACTTACAATAGGCATATAAATTAAAATAATTAATAAAGGATTATCAATGGCTCTCACCCGCTGCCCAGAATGTCGTAAAAAAATCAGCGAATCTGCTCAATTTTGTCCAAATTGTGGGTTTTCTTTTAAAGAAGAAGATCTTGAAATTTACAAACAAAAACTAGAACAACGACGCCAACAAAATGCCGAAATTAATCGAAAAAGCACTAAACTTCACCTTATTTGGTTGGCTATTTTTACTATCGTTATCTTATTGGCAAGTTGGCTGACGGGGAAATAACAAAGTGCGGTTAAAACACGATAAGAATTTTGGCCATACTCCATCTTTATTGCTTAGATATAGGTGAATCTTTTATTTTATCTAACAATACGCTCACTACCTTCGGTACGCCCTTCCCCGCTTTTTCTTTTATTGCGATGACTTGCTTACGAACAAATCCTGTATTGGGATTCGGATCGATTAAGTAAATTGGCGCTTTGCTTGGCGCTTCATTAACTAAGCCATTCGCAGGATACACTTGCAAAGAAGTACCAATCACTAACACGACATCCGCTTGCTCTACGATATCCACTGTACGTTCTAACATCGGCACCATTTCACCGAAAAAAACAATATATGGACGCATTGGATGACCGTTAGGATCTTTATCTTCCAATTTCTGATCGCCAAAACAATCCACAATATAACTTTCATCAAAACTACTACGAGCTTTATTCAGTTCACCATGTAAGTGTAAAACATTCGAACTTCCTGCTCGTTCATGTAAATCATCCACATTTTGCGTGATAATTCTCACATCATAGGCTTTTTCTAATTCAACTAAGGCGATATGTGCAGCATTTGGCTTAGCTGCAGCCGCATTTTTTCGTCGTTGGTTATAGAAATCTAATACTTTCGCTCGATTCTTCTTCAAAGCTTCAGGCGTACAAACTTCTTCGACTTTATGACCCGCCCACAAACCATCTTCCGCTCTAAATGTAGGAATACCACTTTCGGCACTAATTCCTGCGCCAGTTAATACGACACAAATAGGTTTCATAATATCCTCCTCAGTACTTTATATTATAAGCCTGAAAAACAGATTCACTTCGCATTTATAATAAAAAATCGGGCAATTTTTAAACAGCCCGATTTGTTTCCATTTTTGACCGCACTTTATGCTTTTGCGGTATCAATACGTTCGAATGACAACACTTTATTTTCTAATTGACGGAGTAATAAAGTGGCGATACCAGTAATGATGAGGTAAATACCGCCTGCAATACCGTAGATAGTGAGTGCATCATATTCGGTGCCGTAAAGTTGGCGTGCGTATCCCATGATATCCATGATCGTAATGGTAGAAGCTAATGCTGTACCTTTAAATACCAAAATAATTTCATTGGTATAAGAAGGGAGCGCACGTTTTAACGCATAAGGAATGAGAATTTTTAAAGTCTGCATACGACTTAGTCCTAATGCCGCACAGCTTTCCCATTGACCTTTAGAGATCGCTTTTACTGCTCCGTGGAATAATTGGGTTGAATAAGCCGCACTATTCAAAGCCAAAGCTAATGCAGCACAGAACCATGCATTGGAAAATAATCCCCATAATGGACTGTCCACCAACCATTGGAATTGACCAGGGCCTGCATAAATCAAGAAAAATTGCACTAAAAGCGGGGTCCCTGTAAATAAAACAAGGAACAAATTGACCGCACTTTTCACCAATTTATTGCCGATAGAAAGCAAGAAGGTTAGCCCTAATGCTAAGAAAAAGGCAATAAACAAAGACACAACTGTAAGCAACAGGCTAGTCGGAATACCTTGAGCAATGACGGCTAAATACTCTTGAAACATTATTCGACTCCCCGTTCAAATCGAGTGAAACGTAATTCTAATTTGCGAATACCTGCTTGGCTGATCAAAGTAATCACTAAATAAATCAAGGCTGCAATGCCATACCAAGTGAAAGGTTCATGGGTGTTTGTATTGATGTATCCGGCTTGACGCATTAAATCATCTACCCCGATTAACGACACCAGTGCGGTATCTTTTAATAACACGAGCCATTGGTTGCTTAAGCCCGGTAAAGCGTGTCGCCATACTTGTGGCATAATCAAATGGATGAAGGTATAAGGACGACTTAAGCCTAACGCTGCACCTGATTCCCACTGCCCTTTTGGAATGGCTTGAATGGCGCCACGTAAAGTTTGTGAAGCATAAGAGGCAAAAATCAAAGACAATGCAAATACACCACAACCAAAGGCGCTGAATTCGATATACTCCCCCGTCAGCATTTCTACTACTTGGGTTGAACCAAAATAAATCAGTAGAACCACCAAGATTTCCGGTAAACCACGCAATAAAGCAATCACAACAGAAGCTGGTTTTGCAATAAAGACATATTTATTTGCTTCTAAGGCGGTAAAAATAATACTGAGCAATAAACCGACAATTAACGAGCAAATAGCAAGCCCTAAGGTCATTAGGGCTGCATGTCCAATTAATGTAAGATAATCATAAAACATAGATTATTTTGTCATCCATTTGTCATAGATTTTTTGGTATTCACCATTTGCTTTCACGGTTTCTAAACCTTTATTTAAGCTTTCTAGCAATTCTTTACTTGATTTATTCACCGCGATACCTAAACCATTACCGAAATATTTTTTGTTAGTCACTTTCTCGCCAACAAATTGAATTTCAGGCTCTTTAGAAATCATATCAGACAATACGGCGGTATCACCGAAGATAATATCAATACGACCATTTTTTAAGTCTAAGATCGCATCTTGTAAGCTTGCATAAGATTTTGCATTATATTGCTTGGTTTCTGCGGCAGTATATTGTTGGAATGTTGTTCCATTTTGAACACCAATTGTTTTTGCTGAAGCTAAATCTGCTTTTCCTTTTAAAGCCACATAACTTGCTGTGCTATCATAATACGCATTAGAAAATGAAACTTGTTTTGCACGCGCTTCAGTAATATCCATCGCAGAAATCGCTGCATCAAAACGTTTTGCTTTCAAGCTTGGAATTAACGCATCAAATGCTTGGCTTTTGAAATGACAAGTCGCTTGAATTTCCTTACAAATTGCATTCGCTACATCCACATCAAAACCAATGATTTCGCCTTTTTCATTCGTTGTTTCAAATGGCGGGTAGCTCGGCTCCATCGCGAAAGTGATTTCTTGTGCATTCGCAGCAAAAGCTGAGCCCATTAACATTGCGCTTAAAAGTAATTTTTTCATGTTGTGTTTCCTTATTCTGAGTGTGAAAGATATTGTTTAAATTGTTCGGTTTTGGGATTATCAAAGCAATCTGCACTGCCCATTTCAATAATCTTACCTTGTTCCATATAAACGACCTTGGTCGCCACTTTTTGTGCCACATTCACTTCGTGGGTCACAATCACTTGAGTAATGCCTGTTTGTTGAAGTTCTTTAATGATATCAACAACTTGAGCTGTAATCTCTGGATCCAGTGCAGCCGTTGGCTCATCAAACAACAACACTTGCGGTTTCATCATTAATGCTCGAGCAATGGCAACACGTTGTTGCTGACCGCCAGATAAGTGAAGCGGGAAACGATCGGCATGCTCTTCCAAACGTAAACGTTTTAAAAGTTCTAATGCATCTTTTTTCGCTTCTTCCTCGCTAATGCCTAACACTTTTTTCGGCGCTTCAATTAGGTTTTCAATCACCGTTAAATGTGGCCAAAGATTGTATTGCTGAAATACCATGCCAACATCTTGACGAAGTTGACGAATGGCTTTCGGGTTATTATTCGCTTGAGATAAATCAAAATGATTATTCGCAATATGCAATTCGCCAGAGGTTGGTACTTCTAATAAATTTAATGTACGGATTAACGTACTTTTTCCTGCACCACTTGGTCCGAGTAACACCACGGTATCGCCTTCTTGTGCATCAAGATTGATATCAAACAATGCCTGTGATGAACCATAAAAGAAATTCAAATTTTTAACACTAATCGCCATACTAAGTTTACTGCTATCCTCTCTTGATTTCTAAGAATGAATAAATATTACTTTTTAATGATTAATTATGCAAGTATTTTTATAAAAAAATCCCAAAAAACTTTTTGGGATCTTTAAATCATTGAATTTTAAACCGCACTTATCGCGAATTAGGCCTCTTTCGCCATCTCAAATTCAACCAGCATCATTAAAATATGGATCACTTTAATATGAATTTCTTGAATACGATCTGCATAACCAAAGTGTGGCACACGAATTTCAACATCCGCTAAACCTGCCATTTTACCGCCATCTTTACCTGTCATCGCAATCACTTTCATACCTTTTGCTTTCGCCGCTTCGATCGCATTTAAGATATTTTTAGAATTGCCTGATGTCGATAATCCAAATAAAACGTCGCCTTCTTTACCCACGGCCTCAACAAAGCGAGAGAATACATATTCATAACCAAAGTCATTACTTACACAGCTTAAATGACTTACATCAGAAATCGCAATTGCAGGATAGCCAGGACGATTTTCACGATAACGACCGGTTAGTTCTTCGGCAAAATGCATAGCATCACAGTGAGAACCACCATTACCGCAAGATAATACTTTCCCGCCATTTTTAAAGCTTTCGGCTAACAATTTAGCTGCTTTTTCAATAAGTTTGATGTTGTTATCATCTGAAACAAACTTATTTAGTACGTCTTGTGCTTCCACAAGCTCAGCTTTAATTTGATCAAAATACATTTTATTCTCCTTAAAAATTAAAATTCGAAATCGCGTTGGCATTGTATAGCGTTCATTTCAAATAATCCACTGCTCTTTCTTATCTCTCTATTTTTCAGCTTACTTCTCATTATTTTGCGATACGAATCACAGATTCAATTAAAAACGCTGTAAAAAATGACCGCACTTTTTAAACTCAATAAATTTAAAAAGGAAACATCATGAGAGCGATTTACTTATTAGTTTGCCTCCTATTCAGCCAAATAACCTGGGCGAATGAGCGTGATTTAATGCTATTAGAAACTTATGAAAACCAAGATGTTCAAGGTTGGGTAATGTCAGAAAAATTAGATGGGGTACGAGGTTATTGGGATGGCAAAACATTATTAAGTCGTCAAGGACTGCCCTTGCCAGCACCGACCTATTTTACCGCTCAATTTCCGCCTTTTGCCATTGATGGTGAGATATTTAGTGAACGTAATCAATTTGAAGAGATTGCCTCTATCACGAAATCCTTTAAAGATGATAATTGGACAAAATTGATACTTTATGTTTTCGATGTGCCTAATGCATCAGGCAATCTCTTTGAACGTCTCAAAACCTTAGAAGATTATTTGAAAGAACACCCTACACCTTATATCAAGATTATTCCGCAAATTCCGATACGAGATAAAACACATTTATTCGAGTATTTGCATGAAGTGGAAGCGAAAAAAGGTGAAGGAATTGTATTACGTAATCCTAATGCGCCTTACGAAAGAAAACGCAGTACACAAATTTTAAAGTTAAAAAGCACTTATGATGAAGAGTGCACAGTGATAGCACATCACAAAGGGAAAGGACAATTTGAGAATATACTCGGATCACTCACCTGTGAAAATCATCGTGGAAAATTCAAAATTGGTTCAGGATTTAATCTGAGTGAGCGCGAAAATCCACCGCCTATTGGTAGCACGATCACCTACAAATATCGAGGATTAACTAATTCTGGGAAACCTCGTTTTGCTACTTATTGGCGAGAGAAAAAATAAGAGCGGTCAAAAACATCACTATTTTTGACCGCTCTTTATGTTTAATAACTCAATTATAGGTGTTGATTAATAAACGCCGCTAATTGATTTTTTGGTAATGCACCGACTTGTGTTGCAACAAGTTGGCCATTTTTGAAAAGTAGTAAAGTAGGAATACTACGTATACCAAATTGACCAGCCACTAATTGGTTATCATCGACGTTGATTTTAACGATTTTTGCTTTACCTGCGAATTCAGGTGCAATTTCATCTAAAATTGGCGCAATCATTTTGCAAGGACCACACCAAGGTGCCCAGAAATCCACTAATACTGGGATATCAGATTGCACAACGGCAGTTTCAAAATCTGCATCATTAATATGTAATACTTCGCTCATTTTTGTTTCCTTATTTAATAAGGTGCTAACGAATCAACACCTAACGTTAATTGATGTTATGCATAATAGCACAAGGCATATTGAATTGCACAGATTAGTCCGATTGATAAAAACTAATTATTTAAGTTGTGCAAAGGCCTGTAATAAATCGGCTTTGATGTCTTCCACATCTTCTAAACCAACAGAAAAACGCAATAATGTGTTTGTAATACCACGAGCGACGCGTTCTGCTTCAGGAATATCCATATGGGTTTGGGTTGCTGGATAGGTAATAAAGCTTTCTGTTCCCCCTAGACTTTCTGCAAAGGTAATCAACTTGATTGATTTTAAGAACGTATTTACCCAATTTTCATCTTTCAAACGGAAAGACAGCATACCGCCTTTGTTTGGATATAATACGCTATCAATTTGTGGCTGTTGGCGTAAGAATTCTGCAATTGCCTTCGCATTATCTTGATGGCGTTTCATACGTAATGAAAGGGTTTTCATACCACGCACGGTTAACCAAGAATCAAATGGCGAAAGTACGGCACCTGCACCATTTTGAATATAAGCGATACGATCACAAAGTTCTTGTCCTTTTGCAATAATCAAGCCCACTAAACTATCATTATGACCTGCAATATATTTTGTACCACTGTGGATCACAATATCTGCGCCTAAATCTAATGGACGAGATAGCACAGGAGTTAAGAAGGTATTATCCACAATCATTAATAAATTGTGCTTTTCCGCTAATTTCGCAATTTCTGCTACATCACACTCTTCCATTAATGGATTTGATGGGGTTTCAATAAAAATTGCTTTTGTATTCGCTGTAATTGCGGCTTCAATTTCAGTTAAAGAAGCGGTGTTCACATAAACGGGTTTTACGCTGTTGTTATTTTTATAGGCAAAATCCAATAAACGATAAGTCCCACCATATACATCACTTGACACAATCCATTGATCAGGGCCTTTAAATAGGTTCATCAGCACTTGAATTGCCGCCATGCCAGAGGAAAAGGCAAAACCACGATCACCATTTTCTAATTTTGCTACGGTATCTTCCAAAACACTACGTGTTGGGTTTTTCGTGCGGGTATAATCAAACCCTGTGCTTTCACCAATCCCATGGTGGCCATAAGCCGTTGAAAGATAAATGGGCGTTGAAACCGCACCAGTGCGCTCATCACTGCGATTTCCCGCTTGAGCTAATAATGTATCGATAGAATATTGTTGTGTCATAATTTACCTCTAAAACATGCAAAAATTTGACCGCACTTTTCTTGATTTAATGGCGAACAAAACGCTCCAATTTTGTCACAAACCCAATCACGATAAAAGTAGAAATTGAAAACTAAGCTAAAATTATATTCTTGAGTCAAATTTTGCTGTAATTTCAACCGAAACGAAGATTTTTTCAACATTTGAATTTTTTTTTCAGATCTTCGATTGACAGAATTTCAAATTCCCGTAAAATGCACCGCACTAACAGCGTATGCGGGAATAGCTCAGTTGGTAGAGCACGACCTTGCCAAGGTCGGGGTCGCGAGTTCGAGCCTCGTTTCCCGCTCCAAACTAACGGCGTGTTAGCAAAGCGGTTATGCACTGGATTGCAAATCCATGTAGCTCGGTTCGACTCCGGGACACGCCTCCATAACCACGCAGTTAGTTAATCACTCAATGCCCGAGTGGTGGAATCGGTAGACACAAGGGATTTAAAATCCCTCGCCTTTCGAGGCGTGCCAGTTCAAGTCTGGCTTCGGGCACCATCTAATTCCAAACCAATAATCAGTACCTAGTCCAATACTTAACTTTAATTTTTAATTATCGTTAGGTGAGGAATTATGGACTTCTCTTCTGTTTCTAAAAAACCTTATATTATTACTGTCGCTTGTACTAAAGGCGGTTCTGCAAAAAGTACAAATGCTGCCAATATTGGGGCGTTCTGCGCTGACCACGGTTTAAGAACTCTTCTTATTGATACTGATACTCAACCAACCTTAAGCTCTTATTATGCTTTAACTGAAGAAGCTCCCGGTGGTATTTATGAGTTTTTAACCCGTCGTGATATTGAACCTTCCCATATCATTTCAAAAACATCCATTCCTAATTTGGATTTAATTCAATCAAATGACCCATCAAACAATGTAAGTCAAACTCTACGTAATGCCCCTGATGGTGCAATTCGATTTAGTCACTTAATTAAAAACATTGATAATTATGATGTTATTGTGGTTGATACTCGAGGTACTAGAGACATTACTGTCGATATGTCTGTCTTAGCAGCTGACATCCTATTCTGCCCTATTCTTCCACACATTCTTTCTGCGAAAGAATTTATCCGTGGAACTATCGGAATGTATCAAGATTTAGAAACCTTTGAATCATTTGGCTTCAAATTACCACCTCTCAAAGCTATCGCAAATTGCGTTGATAATACTAATGACGTGAAATTTGTACTCAATCAATTGCATGTCCTATTTGAAACCAATTTTGATGAAAGCAAAACCTTCCTTGATTTTTCAATCCCTGCGCATGTGGCATATAGAGAAGCTGCAACTTATTCATTGCCAGTTTATCGCCATAGCCAAGCTGAATATCCTGTTATCAAAGAACTGTGTTGCTTGTTACTCCCTCAATTTAAAACACTTTTTGATAAACCAATGAAAAAGGAAGGCTAATATGACTGATAAACTTATTGCTTCTATTGAAGCGGAAAGTGCGGTCATTGGTGCTCTCATTATTGATAATGACAAATTTGATGAGATCGCAACTTTACTGCGCTCTGATGATTTTTATGTCTCAGCTCATAAAGTATTGTTTGAAGGTGTTAGCCATCTATTAACACAAGGAAAACCCGCTGATATTTTAACTTTGGAGCAGTATTTCAAAGATAAAAAACTGATTGATCAGATAGGGGGATTAGCATACTTAGCTGACATTATTCACAATACCCCTTCTGCATCTAATATCACTGCGTATGCTGAGATTATTTCTCGTTATAGCAAACAACGTCGTTTTTTGACTCTGGGCCAGTTTATTGTAACTGAAATGCAATCTTCAAAAGATGAGATTGAATTAACTTCTTTTGAGGAAAGTGTTGATAAGCAATATACCAATATTGTCATCGAACAAGAGACGGATGGTGTTGCTGATCTTAATGCAAGTTTCGAGCGAATCCTTTCTCGCATGGAAACGTCCTCTATTAATGCCGATCCAGTTAGTGGAACACCAACAGGCATTATTGAATTAGATAGAGCAACAACAGGCGGTCAACCAGGAGAACTTATCATTATTGCAGCTCGTCCAGCAATGGGTAAAACAACCTTTGCACAAACGATTGCCGCAAGTACGTTAGATAAATTTCCTGACAGCCCTATCCAATTTTACAGTCAAGAAATGCCAGCTGATCAACTATTAGAACGTTTTATGGCAATGCGCTCTCGCGTCAGCTTGCAATCTATTCGTCAAGCGACTGAGCTTGAAGAGGAAGAATGGACTCGCCTTGCTAATGCAATGGGGACAATTAAAAAAGACTGGAAAGATCGTTTGTTAATTGATGATGAAGCTTCTTTAACACCTCATCGTTTACGCGCCAAAGTACGTAAAAACACTCGTCTATACGGCAAACCTAAAGCGATTTTCATTGATTATATCCAACTAATGAGAACTGGAAATAAAACTGAAAATCGCAATTTAGAACTTGCCGAAATATCCAATGATTTAAAGAAATTAGCCAAAGAAACTGGATGCCCAATTTATGCATTATCTCAACTAAACCGAGGTTTAGAAAATCGAGCTAATAAGCGTCCAATCAATGCCGACTTACGTGACTCCGGCTCTCTTGAACAAGATGCTGATGTCATCATTCATCTTTATAGAGATGAAATCTATAACCCTGACACAGAAGATAAAGGCATTGCGGAAATCATCATTGGTAAACAGCGTAATGGCCCGTTAGCCACAGTAAAAACACTGTTTCAAGGTCAATACAGCATTTTTGAGAATTTAACGACACAGGATAGATATTATGAATAATCCATTTATTGCTAAAAATAAAAAACAACAAAGTCAATTAGACGCGATTGCGAAAGGATTAAATGTTCAACCTATTAATAATCAGTCTGCTGCTTATCAAACAACAACAGCAACACATTATCCTGCGCAATCTAAATACATTACCGTTACGTTAGATAAATTACGCCCTTATGAACACAACCCTCGTAAGACACGTAATCCTAACTTTGAAATGATTAAAGAGTCAATTCGTCGTCGTGGTCTTGATCATAAACCAAATATCACTCAACGACCTGGCGAACCTTTTTATATCATCGCTGACGGTGGGAATACTCGTATTCAAGCATTAAAAGAACTGTTTACAGAGACTCAAGATCAACGTTTTTGGTCTATTGAATGCTTATATAAACCCTGGAAAGGTGAAAGTGCTGATAGTGTAGAAGCGGAATTAGATTTGCTTATTGGTCATTTAATTGAAAATGATACACGTGCAGATTTAACCTTTATTGAGAAAGCGTTGGGAATTCAGCAAGCGAAAGAATACTACGAGAAAAAGTTAGGAAAATCCCTTTCTGCTCGCGAGCTTTCAAGTGAGTTAGAAAAAGATGGGTATATCATTCAATTTTCAATGATTGCGAAGATGGGACGTTGCATTGAGTATCTTTATCCTTATATCCCGGATGTACTTTTTAACGGTTTAGGTAATGCGCCAATTGATAAATTGCTTGCGATTCGTAATAACGCCTTAGCCATTTGGCAAAATTATCAATTTGAATTGGAAGTGTCCTTTGATGAAATTTGGGGACACAGCCTAGCTCGTTGTAATGATGACCAACCGTTTCATATCAAAGTATTCCAAGACCATCTCATTGATGAAATGTCATCCATGTTAGGTGATCGTGTAAGTTATGAAGTCCTTTACCTTGAAATTGATCTCGATGAGCAAAAATTCAAGAAAATGGCGCAAAAACAACACGAAATACAACAAAGCGTACAAGAAAGCATCCAAGATGTTCAAGCGTTTAATACGCCACAGCCACAAGAAACCGCATTAGACACATTATCTCAACCTAGCGTAGTCAATACTCCAAAAATGACTACCCCTGAAAAAAAATCAATACCTGCGCCAGTATTAAAGCAAGCAAGTGTTGAAATTTCTCCTTCATTTGAGAATGAAGCAGATGATAAAACAGAGGATGAAGAGTTTGATGAAACTAATGCTAGTTCAGATGGCCTTTCTTTTGATTTTGCTAAAAATTTAACTCAACAATTTGGTATTACTCCAGGCATGAGCATTCAGGAGCAACGCCAACAACGTGCAGAAGAAAATGGATTAGGCTTTGCTTGCGTAGGCCGTCAACCAGTTGATGATATTTGGAAAATTTATCCTGGTCGTCAGCATAAAGTAGAAGCTTATTCACTAGCACTCGACATTGCGGAAAGTGTTGGATTAACTGACTACATTGAACATGTAGTAAAAGAGCCTGTTGATTACACTTACCGCGTAAAACCATTAGATAAAGATGTGAGCGGTGTAGCACAGATGTGTTATGACTTCTTAAATTTATTACAAACAGATGTGCACCCACAGACATCTTTCACCTTATTACCGGAATATTTACTCAATACTCAAGAAATTGATGATACCACGCTAGTTAAATTATTCCGTTTAATTCGCCTCGTTCGCTATATTCGTTCAGAAGGAGATGCATAATGAGCATGTTCAGCAATTTAAACCAAGTGGTATTGAATGAGATTTTGGTTAATTTACAAGAAGGCAATATCAATGTTTGCCGGAACTATGGTTTCTCAAAACAAGAATTGCAAGAAATTGAAAAACTCAGCACAGAGGAAGTTTATGAACTGGCTAACACCAAAGCTCCCTTTGCCAAAGTTGAAATTAATCACGATGCATTTTGGCGATTAGTGGCTCGAGTACGCATGTCGTCACAAGAACGTCGCCTTATTGATCGCGCATTAATGTTAGGTGCATCCATCCAAATGCTCAATTCCTACTTCGGCTTAACCACTTCAAAAGTATCTGCTCGTCGTAGCCTACTTGGAAAACAAGAACCAATGGGACGTAAGCCAGCTGCAACCGAAGAGGAAGAAAAATTAATTTGGGACTTATGGCAAGAGCATAAAGGTGATGTTCAAACAATTGAATCAACAGAAGGACTAGAGCTGTTAATTTTAATTGCGGAAGAAACCGGTATTAATTTAACTGAAATTTGGAAACTTGTTAGCCGCTGGAATGCAGCTTAAAAAACATAACGCCCAACCTAGTGCGTTACGTTAAGTTGGGCGTTATTCATATCGTTAGTAAGGAACTTGGGAAAGTTCATTGGCTATTGTAAAGATGTTTAAGCACATTGCAACAATAAAAATGAAATATTCTCAGAGAGAATTAAATTATGGAAACAAAATTACAAGAGCATGGGTTGCTCTTTTTTGGCAACCAGCATGAAACAGTTCCAACCCGTTTGCTATTTGATCCTTATTTAACATCAAGAGCAAAATTGGCATGGCAACTTATAAAATACAAAGCAAGAGAATTTCAATCAGGCATGTTCCCATCATACGAAGTGCTTGCAAAATTACTTTCAGATAAACCTTATGATGAAGCAGAACTCTCGCGTAAGCTAGTTAGCCAAACGTTGTTATTACTTAGATTAACTCGTTGGCTAACACTTTGTGAAACTGTACGTAATGAGCAAGGTCAAGTATTGGGTAATTTTTACATCCTTCATGATGAACCTATGCCAATCATTGATACGATTCAATTAAACCATGATTACATCGCACTCCTTGAAAAATCCATTCAGCATCGAGATAACTTTGTGCGAGGTGTAGCAAACCATATTGTAGAAAACCTGCTCTCAGATAATACTCAGTGGCATTATATTTCTCACATTGACTGGATGCGAGCTCGCCTTCAAGACTATCAAAAACGTCCAAAAATGGATATTTCAGAGCAAGAAGAATCAACATTTATTCAAGAAAACTTACTAAGTTCCAATAAGGAACTCAGTGAAAAAACAGGGGAACTCAGTAAAAATCACCTTAGTTCCAAAATGGAACTCAGTAAAATCAAGCAGAGTTCCAAAAAGGAACTCAGTACCCAAAATGATGATAAGTCATTGATTTCAGGCTTAGTTCCAAAAGGGAACTCAGGTTTTTCACAGTACAGTACAGGTACTAGTATTTATATAAATACGTACTGTACTGGTAATGCGGATGAAATTGACTGGCCGACTAATATTCAGTTTTCATCATTGGAAAAAACAGCAATTATGCAAGCAATGCGTGGACTTGATTTAGGAATCTGTAAAGCGATTTTATTTGAGCTAGAACAGCGTGTGGCAAAAGGTGAAGTGAAAAAACCACAAGGCTATGTAGTGACATTAATCCAACGTGCACACCGTGGTGAATTTAAACCATATTTGTATGAACAATTTTTGGCTACACAAGCGCAATCATTATCATCAAAAAATCGGTTATCACAACATGATGAAACTAGCTTAGTTAATAATGTGAAAGCCGATAGCACAATAAAACCAATGCGAGTGCAATCTGAAGAAGAGCGAAAAGCGAGAGCTGATCGCATTCGACAATTTAAGGCTTCAATTTGCAATTGAATAAGCTGTATAAAAAGTGAATAGTGTAGAAGGGTTCTACAAAGTACAAAATTTAACCACTGTAAAGGGACTTTACAAAGTACAAATTTTAACCAGTGTGCGGGGACTGCACAGTGAACAAAAATTAACCACTGTGCTAGGGTTGCACAGTGAACAAAAATTAACCACTGTGCTAGGGTTGCACAGTGAACAAAAATTAACC
Source organism: Haemophilus sp. 27098_8_127 (assembly GCF_041433495.1). NCBI lineage: Bacteria > Pseudomonadati > Pseudomonadota > Gammaproteobacteria > Pasteurellales > Pasteurellaceae > Haemophilus > Haemophilus sp. 27098_8_127. The sequence goes on along the minus strand of NZ_JAPWBP010000003.1, from coordinate 136,721 downwards.
ACTGTGCTAGGGTTGCACAGTGAACAAAAATTAACCACTGTCCAGGGGCTGGACAAAGTACAAATTTTAACCAAATGATAAAAGGTGACATAACATGACAACAACATACAACCAACAGCTTGGGCCGTTACGCAGTGAGATTACATTTACGCTTCATACTCAGTATGCAACACGTCTTTGGAATGGTCGTGACTTAGTTAAAAATGAAGCCGGGGAAGTCGTTACATCATCAATTCTCAGTATTCCTAATGCTCTATCTCTATTGAGTCAAATTCAGCAAGCTGCCGAACAAGATGATCCTTATGCTGATGATTATCTTCTTCGTTTTGAACAAAAAGTATTAGGGTTTCGTAAAGAAATGCAAGATATGACCTGGAGAATGGTTAATCTCTACAGTGAGAAAATTCCTGAAAACTTTCAAATTGAGCGTTGTGCCAATATTGCTCCGATTCAATACCCTATTTTTGTGAATACTCAGCTGGGTTATCAATTATTGTATCTTTTGGCTGACTTTGATTCGTTAGCTCGTACAGTGATGACCGCTTCACATATTGCATTACTTACAAAAGATGATGCGTATGATTGGTTAGAATCCGGAGCTAAATTAATTCGTCGTGCATTTGGTGTGCTTGAGAATTACAGAAATTCCGGTATTACACGCCAAGATGCGCTTGAAAATAACGCTCGCTATCAAGCTGCTGTAAAACGTATGAAATATACCTTAACGCCTGACGTGCTTTCCGGTACAACACGTGCAACATTTGCTCCAACAATTAAAAAATCATCACTTGCTGAATCAGATGATAATGGCTCTGTTGAAGTCCAAATTACAGCAAATAAAACTGAATAATGGAGATTGGGATTATGGATAACGTGCTCATTCCTTCTGATATGTATAAACAATTAGGACGCACAACCCCACTTAATGACTCGCTGAAACAGTTATTCAGTGAGTTAGACTCAGTGCAACAGTATGAATTACTAGCTGAATCCCTTGCTACAGTCCGTGAAGCTTTAATGTTGCAGCAGAATGAAATGTTGCAGAACGTTCGTAAAAGTGAACTTAGTGTATTACCTATTCACATGATCCGAGATAAAGCTTCATCATCCGGTGGGACGTTTTTACGCTGGCGCAGTTTTCAAGCCTCTAAGACTGGTGATGCTGTGTTAAATCCGGTATTTAATAATCCTCAGTTATCTTCAGACTTACGACAAAAACTTGTCTCAGCTGAGAAAGAACGCATTTTGATTAATCTGCAGGTCTCCGTACTAAATTTTATGATGAGACAGGTATCAAGTGCGGTAGATAAAATTAAAGAGATAGAAGATCATTTATAACATTCACATTTGTGAACGTTGGATCTTCTAGTTTGTAATCGGCTAATTTATATAGTTTGTGATCGGCTCACTAAAAGGCCTTTTAAAGGTAAGGGGACAAGCCCCTTACCTTAACGAAAAAAAGCCTTTGCCTTTCGTGGTTGTGTTAAAAAATCTCTGTGTTTTTTACTGAATTTACCCTTAAGGATTAGATGTAAAAAATGCACAATCTTGACAGTTAATTTTGTGATTTAGGAGAAATCAATATGGCTGGAATTAATAAAGTAATTATCGTGGGACATTTAGGTAATGATCCTGAAATGCGAAGCATGCCGAATGGTGAAGCAGTTGCAAATATCAGTGTAGCAACTAGCGAAGCTTGGACGGATAAAAACACCGGTGAACGTCGTGAAGTGACTGAATGGCATCGAATCGTTTTTTATCGCAAATTAGCTGAAATTTGCGGCCAATATCTCAAGAAAGGAGCGCAAGTTTATATTGAAGGACGCTTGCGTACTCGTAAATGGCAAGATCAAAACGGGCAAGATCGTTATACCACGGAAATCCAAGGTGATGTAATGCAAATGTTAGGTACTCGCCCTCAAAGTGCAGATGGTGCAAATAATTCTCAGCCAATGCCACAACAAGATGCATCGGCAAATGCTTTTGATGATTCAATACCATTCTGAACTCAATATAATTAAGGTTAATCGTGATGAAAAAAATAATTTTTGTTTTATCTGCCGTCGCTGCTTTAAGTGGTTGTGCTGAATTAAACTCATTGAATGATGCGGTTGGTAATGTTGCAGGTCAACTCAGCAGTGTTCTTGGCGGGGGGAATAGTTCCTCTAGTTCTTCCGGTGTGGCTTACACTCAAAGTTCTCGTTCTCATCGCTATAACGTAGAGGATTCAATTACATCATCTAAAAATATTGACTCTCTTTACGTAAAAATTAAACGTAATTTAAAATTCAAAACACGGGAGGAAGCATTAAGTGGATTATCCGGGTATGAGCGTCAACGTTACGAATCGCTTTTAGATGAAGAAGGACATGCTCATGAAGCGACTCCTGGGGTCTATTATCACATGGCAAATAGCTATGTTGGCGGTCGAAAAATTGACATAACGCTTGCAAAAGAGGATGGCAAGGTTAGAATTTCCTGGATTGCATCCTCAAATGAATCTGATTTTGCTCAATTTGTTAAATCAGAAGTGATAAAAGCAATTAAATAATACGACAACATAAACATAGTGTAGGTAATCAATACCTCATTCTCCTTTGCCCCAACCTTAGTGGGGCTTTTTTTATTTCAGGTGTTTTTAAATTTCGATACCGATAATAATGATTATTTTGTATGATAGATAACGAAACAAATTTGTTTTTTGAGATCCATCCAAACTTTTCCTTTTCCTCATATTGTTTAATATCTCAAACGTTTACCCCTTGGCTACAAGGGGTATTTTTCTCCTGTAATTGCAAAAAATAAATTAAGTGGCTCAAAATGAAGTGAAGATAATGGGCTTGCATACTTTGACAGAATTTTAGCTTTCTCTTTATGGTTTCTAACCAAAATAGGAAACTCCTTTACACCATTTGCAAGCAACCAAAGCGTTCTTGTCATACCATCATTAAGACTACAGCTTATTTCTCCATCTTTAATATGAACATTTACATCTGCAAGTGGAACTGGAGAATCCATACTTTTAGCAAATCCGTTTTCAGCATGATGAAACTTATAATCTTTTCTCCATGTTGACTCATCGCCCGCACATGTATTTTTATCTACCTCATACGGTGATCGCTGCCATAAAGAAAGAAACTTTTGAGCATCTACGATGACAATCATGTTCTCTTGATTAGCCATATTTTCAATATGCTGTGGATAACGCATATACACGACTTTCTGCTCTCTCGTTTTCATTCTAAAAATAATATATCTATCTCGACCTGAATATCTAAGCGTATCAACCATCACTCCAATTGATGAAGGGGTCAGTTTTATCATGATTTACTCCTCAGTTTAAAAAGAATTCCTAATTGTGGTTTATCTTATTACATCGAAAATATCTCTCAAATATCAATGAGAGAAAACATCATGAAATTATTTTTATGTGAAAAACCATCACAAGGCAATGATATTGCAAAAGTATTAGGTGCGACAAAGCGTGGTGAGGGTTGTTTATCAACACCTGACGGTCAGCTTACAGTTACCTGGGGAATTGGTCATCTAGTAGAGCAATTTAATCCTGAAGAATATGATCCTGCCTTTAAAAAGTGGGCATTTGAGACCTTGCCAATTATCCCGGGTAAATGGGGGCTTTCACCTAAAAAAGAAACAAAAAAACAGTTCAATGTCGTCATGAAACTTATCAAACAAGCTAAACTTGTTGTCATTGCAACCGATATTGATAGAGAGGGCGAAACTATAGCAAGAGAATTGCTGGATTTGGCAGGATTTCGAGGGCAAATAAAACGCCTTTGGTTGTCTGCACTAGATGATACCAGTATTCGCAAAGCCTTGGGCGCACTTAAAAATAATGAGGAGACACTACCTCTTTACTATGCGGGACTTGCACGTAGTCGAGCTGATTGGCTTATTGGTATGAATTTCTCTCGTCTCTATACCTTATTAGCGCAACAACAAGGGTATCAAGGGAAACCTTTAAGTGTTGGTCGGGTACAAACTCCAACATTAAGCTTGGTTGTTAATCGTGACCGTGAGATAAAAAACTTCATTCCTAAGCAACATTTTGCTTTGCAAGTAATGCTTTCTGATGGAAATCAGCATTTTGCTACGCAATATGTTATTCCGGAGCAATATTGTGATCCTGATGGACTTTGTTTGTCTGCCCAAGTTATACAAGCAGCAAATCAGCAAATTCGCCAATTTGGCCAAGCGAAAGTGGAATCAGTTGAAACTAAACGTGAAAGACAAAATGCCCCACTTTGCTTTGCATTAAGTGACTTACAATCAGAAGCTAACCGCCTTTATGGACTGGGTGCGCAAAGAGTATTGGATATAGCTCAATCACTTTATGAGACTCACAAAGCGACAACCTATCCTAGAACAGATTGTGGTTATTTACCGGAGTCTCAGTTTGCAGAAGCGCCTCAAATTATCCAATGTTTGTTGCAATCCGATAATCGATTACACCCCCTTGCAGGTATGTTAAACCTTAATCAAAAATCACGAGTTTGGAATGATAAAAAAATTACTGCTCACCATGGCATTATTCCGACTATGATTAAAGCTGATATTAGCAAAATGTCTGATGAAGAATTAAAGCTCTATGATCTCATACGTCGTCGTTATTTAGCTCAATTCTTACCTGTTTCTGAAACAGATAAGACACAAATTATTTTGAAGTGCGGTCAACATATATTAAGTGCACGTGGGAATGTGCTTATTGCTCCAGGTTGGAAAATTCTATTTGGCAAATCACTTGATGAAGATGATGACGCACCTCAAGCCTTGCCGACGTTAAAGCAAGGACAAATCTGTCAGATTTCTGATTCAGAAATAAAAACCTTACAAACATCACCACCTAATCACTTCACGGAAGGTACATTGCTCACCGCAATGAAAAATGCAGCTCGCTTTGTAACTGATGAGCGTTTAAAACAACGCTTACGAGAAACTGAAGGGCTTGGAACAGAAGCTACTCGGGCGGGAACGATTCAAGGTTTGATTGATAAAGGTTTCTTGAAAAAGAAAGGTAAATCACTATTAGCGACAGATGAAGCAATGACGCTAATTGATAATTTACCTCAGATGTTAAAAGATCCGGGTTTAACCGCACTTTGGGAGCAAGCGCTCAATCAAATTGCTGAAAGAACGCTTTCGCTAGAAGTGTTTATGCAAAAACAAGAAGTCTTTGTGCGGCATTTGATGGCTGATTGCCTTAAAAAGGGAATGAGTTTGGGGAATATTGAAATTCGTAAATGCCCTAAGTGCGGTGCACCAATGATTAAAAGAAATGGTAAAAATGGGGCTTTTTTTGGGTGTTCTGCTTATCCAAATTGCCAACATATTGAAAATATTGATAGCAAGAAGAATACTAAAAGTACAAAAAATTTAAAGAAAAAGTCGAGTAAAAGTGTGAGTGAGCAAATTTCATCTTTACGAAGCTTATTGAACTAGGATTTAAGCGCCTGTGAATGGCGAGCCCTCAAAAATAGTGCTATACTAAAGCCTTCGTAAGACCGTTCGTGAATTGTCGGTTATCAATTCACACTAGCCAAAAATGATTCCAGCACGCTGAAAGGAATTTCTCACATTGATTAACGCTCCTTGTGAGGTGTGCCACCTAGTTAATCAGAGTAATGATGGAGTAACGCCCCAATTTACTCTCGACTTTTCAAATCGCTGGCCATTGCGGATTTTTAAAGTGTATTGCAAAGTGCATTTTGAAAATTCGCAATGGCTTGCTACTTTTTCCTTACCGGAGCCCACCGGTGAAACAATGGGTGCCCTTTGTGTCAATTTGATGCCACAGATATAACCGATTGATGGCCACAAAGTAATCGGATAAGGCGAGCCGTAAAAATCCGTATATGGTAACGAACGTATCAGTATTTTTATGAATCAAATTAGTTTGGCCTACTTAATTTTTATTTAATCAATCTATAGTCAAAACTATAAGGTCATTCAGGAAACTGGGTGACCTTTTCTTTTGACTAAAATATCTCCAAATAGAATTTTTAATTTTTTATACATTTAAGGTTTGCTTTAGATTTTAATAACAACAGTTTTTAAGGTGCTGTGAAAACAGCCTTTAAGAAGTTGCACGATTCTTGAGAAGCAACGCCTTGCCTTAGCGCAAGTAGAATCATAGCCAAAATTTTTTCCAGCACACTGAAAGGAGAATCTACGAATAATTCGTAGGTGTGCCACCTTAAACTACCCTTAACCTAAAATAAGATTACTTATTCTAGTTTAATCACAATTTAACCCTTGGCGGGAAACATTTTTCCCGTGTTGGGTAAGGATGTTTCTCCGCTTTTTTACTACTTAGGAGAAACATTATGTCTACTCAAAACGCACAACCAAAATATTTCAATCTTCATACTTCTGGCATTGGTTATTTAAGCGATATTCGCGAAATCAAGCCGAAAAAAGGAGATGCATTTTGGGCTTGTCGAATTGCTGCTCTTACAGGTTCTTCCGATTCTCCGGAATATCGTTTTTTTGATATGAACGTATCCGGTGAAGAAACTGTAAATTTAATCAAACGCTGTCAAGAAGCTGTTGAAGCTAAGAAAAAAGTCTTGGTTTCCTTTGTAATGAGTGATTTGTGGTATGACACATTCACTTATTCAAAAGATAGCGAATATCACAAAAAAGGTGATACTGGCGTGTCGATTAAAGGACGACTCTATCGTATTAACTTTATTAAAGTTGATGGTGAGTTGAAATATCAAGCAAAACGCCAAGATGAGCAAGGGAATGACTAACCTATAAACTGATGAAAGCCAACAACAAAATTTGTTGGCTTTTTCTTTACCCTGAAGGGGAAACTCCCCTTATGGGTGGTTTCTCCTTTTTTATTTCTATTTGAGGAGAAACCTATGAATACTTACGCTAAATTTTGCCCTAATGTTTTTGTTGCTAAATGTCCGGATGCTCACCAAAAAGGTGACGTTATCATCTTAACCAGTAAATACGGTAAAGAGACTGAAGTGGAGATTCATAATCTCGTAAAAACCTCTGAGGATGCGTATTTTTATTCCTTCACCCGGTGTGATGGAGTGAATAGTCAAGTTCGTGCAGAACAAAAAGCTGAGCGTTATCAAAACGCAGCTAATAATGCATTAAAACGCAGTGAACAATATTGTGAAGCTGCTAATGAAGGCCGTGAATTTCTTAGCTTGGGAGAACCAATTAAAATTGGTCATCATAGCGAAAAACGCCATAGAGCCTTGATTGAACGTAATGCAAGACGCATGGATAAGTCTATTGAAGAAATGCGTAAAGCAGAAAGTTATGACGGTAAAATCGCTTATTGGGAACAGATGGCAGGGAAAATTGATTTATCCATGCCGGAAAGTCTTGAGTTCTTCAAGTTTGAATTGGAAAAAGCCAAAGAAAAACACCAAGAGCTTAAAGATAAACCTGAATTGCGAACACATGCTTTTTCTCTCACTTATGCTAAAAAAGCAGTCAATGAGCTTGAGAAAAAAGTAAAATTAGCCGAATTACTTTGGGCGTAAATTTAACTTTTGAAAACATAAATTGGAGAAATATATGTTTTACTATGTAAATAGTGGATTAGAGCTAATTACTTTAACAACGCAAGAGTTTATAAGTGAGTTTCTAGGAAAGGCAACTACCCCTAAAGGGATTGAGCCAAATCATTTCTATGATCCTCAAACCAAGCTAGTTTATGCATGGTACTCTGGCAAATGTGTAGCAACTTCTGAGTACCAATATACACCTCAAGAAGCAGAAGCTTTACTTGTTGAATTGGCATTGGAAAATGCTAGTAATAATGGGGATGGATCAATTATGTTCCAACCTTCGCCAACAAAAGAAGCACTAATTGCTGATATGAGTAATTATTTGGAATATTGTATAGATGATGAATCTGAGCACGATTTAGAATTTGCAGCAAAAATTAAACAGATTATCGACAGTTTAAAAACTTCTGATTAATAACATTAACTTTAATGTGCGATAAGCATTCTTTTCGCACCTTACCCATAGGGGATATATCCCTTATGGGCGATATTCCCTATTTTAGAAGGAATATCGAATGTTTAAATTAAACGAGCAACAACAAGCTATTTTAGAACAGGCACAGGTTATTTTAACTAAAGTGATGGAAGAAAAGCCCTTTTACCAAGGTGCACAGGAATTTACTGAGCCATCAATAGCTAAACTCTATTTTCAAACCATTATAGGTAATGAGGAAAGAGAAAATTTCGTGGTACTTTTCTTGGATAGAATCCACAGATTGATTAAATCTGAGGTGATGTTTCAAGGATCTGTTTCAGAAACTTCTGTGTCAATTCGGGAGATTATTCGACAAGCATTAAAGCTAAATGCATCAGCAATTATCATTGGGCACAATCATCCAACTGGAAATGTTGAGCCTAGTGATGCTGATAAATATATAACCAAGAGATTAAAGGAAGCTTGTGAATTAATGGATATTAAATTACTTGATCACTTTATCGTTTCTGGTTCAGCATCTTTTTGCTTTACTGATAATCATCTTATTTAGCTAACAACCTTTCACCCATTGGGGGATAACACCCTCAATGGCAGTGTTATCCCCTTTACTTTTTACATTTTAAAAATTTAGGAGAAACACTTATGTGTAAGGAAAATCGTATTTTAGAACTTGGAAAAATCTTCGTCTCTCGTCGTATCTTAGCGGAATTAACTACCGAAAAGATCAATGAGGTCATCTCGTGGCATCAAAATGGCTGCATTATCATGCTGGGGAATAAAGATTGGATTGAAAAACCGCCACATCCGCTTTCAGAAATTGTTATGAATTTCTATCAAGCAGATAATGGTAAAGACACCATTCAACTCTCTACTTCAGTAGATGATGACGGGAATCGAACAACTAAGATTTCTTTTTCTGATGAAAGTGAAGATGAGCAAAGAGGACACTTTGATTGGGATATATATCAATCAAAAAGAACACCACTTAAGTTAGGGGATGTTTCGTGTACTATCTGCGCTAAACAGTTATTGGGAATGCCAACCATTCATCGCTTAATTGAAAAACAATTAGGTTATGATTGGGGTGCTACCTGCGTTGAAGATTGGATTGAAAACGATCATGCCGTAGAGAAGGATAAACGCATTGTGAGCCAGCATTTTATTGATGGCGAAAGTGTTTTTGTCATCACTGAAGCAGATCGTAGTTCTACAACGATTATGCTCGGATATGAATATTAATCTATTTACCTTGAAAGCCTATCTACTTTATGTAGATAGGCTTTTCCTTTTTAGGATATGATAAATAAAACTCTTTTTAACAGTATAACGATGCCTTATTTAACTTCTTCACAAACTGAATGCCTAAAATGGTTAGCTCTTATCACGATGATTATCGATCACATTGGTGTGGCTTTTTCAAATGCTTACCCAGCCCTATCCTGGTGTCGGGTGATAGGTCGATTTTCCTACGTGGCGTTTGGATTTATCATCGCGCTTAATTTATCTCGAGATAAAGTAAACTTTAAAAGTTATTTCACTTGGATGATAGCAACCGCATTTTTATCTGAAATCAGTTTTACGCTTTTCGAGCCTAATTATGACCGTTTAAATGTCCTATTTCAGTTTTTGTCTGTAATCGGGGTAATATGGGTATATAAAAACCGTCAAGACTTAAATAGCTGGGTCATGTTTTTTGGATTGGGCTTTTTTATTATTCTTTCCGCACTCTCTGATTATGGTTTACCTGGGCTTTTATATTGCATTGGTTGTTACCTATTCTTGCAAACAAAAGATACTCAATTTCGTCTTATTACGATGCTAACCTGTGTATTGCTCGCACTTTTCGTCAATCACAGTTTTATTGATAATTTCGGGGAAACTATTGTTGAAACAATCAGTGTTGTTACTGTTGTGGTCGGTACAATGATATTTATTCTTCACCCTAAAGGCCTTCGTCAATGTAATATCTCAATCTCTCGAATGCCTAAGCTTTTCTTTTATCTTTTTTACCCGGTGCACTTAACAATTATTATTGGCATTAAATATATTTTTCTCAGCTAATTTTTCTATCTTTACTTCAAGAAGAATAAATTATTCAAATTCAGGTGAGAGTTATCCATATTAAGGCATTATTTAAATACCTTAATTGGAGCCTCATCATGAAAAAATTTCTATTAACCACTTTTGCATTGGTTGTGCTTTCAGGTTGTGCACATAAACAACAAACAGCCGATGAGCAACAAGCACTAGAAAATCCAAATATTCAACAAGGTCAGCATCAAGTTTTACAACCGGAAGATCGAATTGTTCGTCCGGATATTTACACAGACTATCAGCCTGAACGTACAGAAGTGTTACGTGAAGGTCGATACACTTTAATTAATTTCTCTCCAGAAGAAGGTCAAAAATACCTTCTAGACCAAAGTGTCACTGTCAACATGTTAGGTAAAAAGAAACGAGCCTTAACGGCAACCGTTGAGCAGGGATTACGCACGACGTTAAAAGATACAGGCCTTTCACTTTGTCATGGTTTTGGTCAGAATGAACCAACACTTTCTACGCTTTATTCCCGTCCATTACCAAAAGTACATTATCAATTTGGCCCGATGGCTTTACGTGATGCCCTTCAAATGTTAGCAGGGCCGGCTTATGAAATTACTATCAATGACGTTTCTCGTACCGTTTGTTTTAAATTACGCCCAGCTGTACCGGAACGTGCTACAGGGGAAAAGCCGAAAGTAGAAACCACAACAACGACAACAACTACAACAGAAATCATCGAGGAATAAGCAATGAATCATGTCAAAAAAATATCCTATGTGGCGATGATATTAGGGATGTTTTCTACTGCTGTATTTGCTGAAGTCACTGCGGCTAATACACTTGCTACTCAATCCCTCAATCAACAAAACTTGGTGACAAATAAATTAAATCAACAAGAGTTATTAGCTAAGTCTCAAGAGTGGGGTTTAACTGAGCAAGAATGGCAACGCTACCAAGAGCTTAATCAAGGTGCTCGTGGTATATGGTCGCCAGGTCTTGACCCTTTAACCTCGCTTGGTGTGGAGTCTCGAAATGAGCAGGAAAGAGAGCGTTATGCTCGACTACTGGCAAAAAAAATGCACGACCGCATGGAGAGAGAGCTGCAGTTCCAACGCACTTATGATCGCGTATTTGCTGAAATGTATCCAAATGAGCAACCATTTAAGGTTGAACCTCATATTTCAGAGCGGTTTGGACGGGTGATTTATTTTACTCGCCTAGAAAATTGTGACAAATGTGAAGCGAATGCTGATCGTGTACTGCAATATGTGAATGATAAAACGCCTATAGATATTTATTTTGTTGGCGTGAATAATAATGAGCAAATCTATAATTGGGCGAAAAAACATAACATCGACCCAAATAAAGTGAATAGAAAATTAATTACCCTTAATCATGATAATGGAGCCTGGTTACAGTATGCAGATGGCAAAATGCCTGCTGCATTCCAAATTCAACAGGATGGGCAATGGCAACAAATCGTCTATTAAAAATCGTATTTAGCTTAATCGGTCTTGGCGTTGCGACTCACTCCGTTGCATTTAATGGCTTTGGAACTGATATTGATGGCTATATTAAAGATGCATCTAATCGCTACCAGGTCGATGAAGCGATGCTACGTGGGTTAGTAAAAATTGAAGATGGGTGGTATGGAAATGTTTCCCCAACCGGGGCAACCGGTGTGGGGCAATTTACCCGGGGCACCTGGAATTGGCTTGCAACAACTGATGAGGGGCGAGCCTTAGGTATGACTCAAATCACTCGTTACAATCGTGATACACCTTTCGACCCTAGAAAAAACAATCAACTTAACACTCTAGCAACCGCACTTTTAGCTAGATGGCATATTAATCAGTTTTTTGAGCGAGGCATAAAACCATCCCATGAAAATTTATATCTTGCTCATAATATCGGTATAGATGGTTTACATCGAGCGCTACAAGGTAGAGCAACACGTGAAGATATTCTAAATATGAAGCGTAACGGGATGAAAAAAGGAATGTCGGTACAAGGCTTTCTTGTTTATCAAAGTGAGCGTTTTAATGTCAGTAAACAAATAGCTAACTTCCAGCGCCCTTCAGTATCACCACGTTATCAAATTGAGAATAAACCATTACCAGCCAATTTACATTGGGTTTCTCCAACAGAAACCGCTATGCGTTGGGTTGAGCCAGCGTCAAATCAAACAAATCAACAAGCTATTCGTTGGCAAAATCCAACCAATTAATACGAGAACAGAATTATGCAGTATAAATCCTTTTTCCTCTCTTTGGTCTGCTTAGGAGCAGTAGTTCAGGCGCAAGCTGAATTAAAAGTTATTGGTGATTTTGGCGGAGAAAGTGCAGTCCGTTTTTATGAAGCATTACAACCGGATGAATCAATGGTTCAAGCCTACCCTAATAGCGTTCCTTCAACATTGACCGAAGCGGATATTTTACCTGTTATCTCACATAGAATGACACCGGGCCAAATACAACCAGTCAGAATGAATCTTCCTGGAATGTTGCCTATTTTTCTTATTGGAACAGATAACTTATCTAAAAATTGGCTACACGCTAATTATAATTACCTTAAAAAAATTGGTGCAATGGGACTTGTAGTAAGCGTTAAAACAACAAACGAATTAAGCGAGTTACGCCAATTAGCACCGGATTTAACCTTAATGCCAACGCCAGGGGATGACTTAGCTTCAAGATTAAATCTTGCTCACTACCCTGCTTTATTGACTTCAGAAGGATTGTCGCAATGAGTCAAAAACATGTATTAGAAGGTTTACTTAGACCGCCTGTTGAATTTTTTCCAGCTGCCGTCCATGGTACTTGTGCTTTGGTTTGTTGCGGTGCGCCTTGGTCGCTCGCATTAAATCCTCTTATTGGATATGGATTAGGGGCCGCTTTCGCAGGTATGGGGGTTATGCGTTTTCGTCAAGGCATGGAAATTGTACGCTATCACCGAAATTTACGCAGACTCCCTCACTATGCTTTGACCAGTCGTCAAATTCCAGTAAGTAAAAAAGCCTTGTTCTTAGGACGAGGCTTTGAATGGGAACCAAAGCATACGCAACGTCTTTATGACTGTTTCTCTGCAAATGGGCAAATTTATTGGAAAAATGGGAAGTGGTTTAAAGCCGCTCGTGATTATGAAAAAGTGCATGATAATTGGTTATCTAGACTCACTTCAATGGACTCTCCATTAAATCCAGTCAGACCGCTACCGCCAGTTGGCGGCATTCCAGTGATGCATGGTGTGGAGCCGAATGAACGCGATATTATGCTTCCGTTAGGCGACCGTGGCGGTCATACCTTAGTATTTGGTACAACTGGCGTAGGGAAAACGCGTTTTGCTGAAGTGCTTGTTACACAAGATATACATCGAGGTAAAACACCTGAAGAGCGTGAAGTGGTTGTCTTTTTTGATCCGAAAGGCGACCCGGATATGTTAAAACGAATGTATGCAGAAGCAAAACGTGCGGGGCGTGAAAATGAATTTTATGTATTCCATTTAGGGCATCCGGAAATTTCTGCTCGATATAACCCAGTTGGTCGCTTCGGTCGAATTTCTGAAGTGGCAGGACGTATTTCTGGGCAATTAAGTGGTGCGGGAAATAGTGCAGCATTTAAAGAGTTTGCGTGGCGTTTTGTGAATATTGTCTCCCGTGCATTGGTTGAAATGGGAAAACGCCCGGACTATGTGCAAATCTCGCGTTTTGTGCAAAATATTGATGCACTTTTCTTAGATTACGCCAAACTTCATTTTGATGCCGTAGATAAGAAAATATGGCCAACGTTGGCTTCGGTTGCGGCTAACTTAGATGTAAAAAATTTACCGTTCTCGATGAAAGATAGACCGCTGATTGCTGTTATTAACCAATATATTTTAGAGAATAAGATTTTTGACCCGGTACTTGAAGGGTTATCAAGTGCGGTACGTTACGATAAAACCTATTTTGATAAAATTGTGGCATCGCTTTTACCGTTACTTGAAAAACTCACTACAGGTAAAACTGCAGAGCTTCTCTCGCCTGATTACACTGATATTCATGATGAGCGCCCTATCTTTGATTGGGAATCTATTATTCGTAAAAGAGGGATTGTTTACGTTGGATTAGATGCATTATCCGATGCGACCGTAGCTGCAGCTGTGGGTAATAGTATGTTTGCTGATTTGGTATCAATGGCTGGTCATATTTATAAATTTGGCGTAGATGAGGGGTTGCCAGATGCATTTAAAACTAAAAGCAAACCGCCTAAAATCAACCTTCATTGCGATGAGTTCAATGAATTGATGGGGGATGAATTTATCCCGCTGATCAATAAAGGTCGTGGTGCGGGAATGCAGGTAACAGCCTATACTCAAACACTTTCAGATATTGAAGCTCGTATTGGAAGTAAGGCAAAAACGGGACAAACAACAGGTAACTTCAATACACTTTTAATGTTCCGGGTAAAAGAGCCGGCCACTGCAGAGTTTTTAACGCGTCAGCTCAACGATGTCACAATTTATCAAAGCATGGTGACATCAAGTACGACAGATAACAGCAATCCGGATGATGGCAAGGCGTTTACTTCTAATACTGGTGAACGTATTTCTGAAAAAATGGTGCCAATGCTATCGCCAGCACATATTACAAATTTACCAAAAGGACAGGCATTTGCTCTTCTTGAAGGGAGTACGCTTTATAAATTAAGAATGCCTTTACCTGCGGTTGATAAAGATGATGTGATGCCGGAATCACTTCAAGAATTGACGGCTTATATGCGCAAAAACTACCATATTTCTCCAAATTGGTGGCAATCTGCATTTTCTGATTATGCGCCAAGTCAAGATATAGCAACCGCTTTTCAGTCAATGTCATTAAATCGAGCGCCTTCACACGCAGGAGAAGAAATGCTTTTCGGGGATGTTGAAGCTCCAGTTGCTGAAGATATGGAAGATGAAGATATTGATCAGAATGATGATACAGATGAGGATGATTTTGATGACACAGATAATTAATCAGCCGGATATGAACTTGCTTGATATTCCGGATATGAGCGTAGATTTCAATTCAGTCACTAGCTGTTCTTGTGGGCTGGAAAACGCTGATGAATTACTTAATTACTTTTTACCTTATTTGGAAGATTGGAATAATCAGCGTTATACCACACATGAATTTGCGAAAAAGTATGCAAATAAAGGCATCTCACTTTGGACGGCTAATGATGTAAAAAAATCTGAAAATGGCATCCAGGCAATTCAAATTTTTTTAGACGGTGAAGTAAAAGGTTATCTTTTCTTTCACTGTAAATTATCTCCAGCGGGAACATTACAGTAATGGCAGAACAACAAGTCAAAAAAAAGAAAAAGGGTCTTTTTTACTACATTAATGCGGTATTAGCCGCCTTATTGGGTTCCCTGATTTTGAGCATTATTCTTGAATGGTTAGGTATTGCATTTTTATGGCCTGAAGAAGGTCATTTACACAGTCAAAAAATGATGCTAACTGAGCTTGGATGGCTTTCTGATAGTCTAACGAGAGGTCTTTTCTATCATTCTCCAAAAGAGCTGGCTGAAGGTCTTATTTTGTCATTACATGAATGGCTTTTTGTGAAAACAGGTGTAAAAGATTGGTTAGCCAACCCTCGTGAGCATAGTGGCGTAGGTTTGTGGGTGTATCATTATGGGCGAGCGTATATTGAGTCAGTGATTTATGTTTTTATCACCTTTGTTATTCGACTTGTAGTGATTGTTTTTACTTCCCCACTCTTTTTGTTAGCCGCATTTGCGGGCTTTACTGAAGGGTTAATGATGCGTGACCGTCGTAAATTTGGTGCGGGCAGAGAGTCTAGTTTTCTTTATCATCATGCACGTCGATTAATTGGCCCGATTATGTTGTCGGCATGGGTATTGTATCTTTCTATCCCAATTTCTATTTACCCGAATATAATTTTGGTGCCAGCTGCATTTCTATTTGGACTATCCATCTGTGTAACGGCAGCGAGCTTTAAAAAATACCTTTAATATTCCTCTATGTTGTCATTATGGGTGCTTATTTTTCCAAGAATAAGCGCCCTTTTTTATCACTAAAAACTGTTTTGAATTTAAAAAGAGTTTCTCATTAAATTTCCCTCTCTTCTTTGGCACTCTTTGCTTGGAATCTGTTTCAAGTAAGGAGTTCTCCGTGACTAAAAATATTTTCAGTTTATCTCTAGCAATAGGGTTATTGTTTGGCGCTATAAGTGCTCAAGCAACAGAGCAAGAGCATTTAGCGCAAGCAATTAAACAGTTGGATGCAGCAAAACTCTCATTACAGCGAGCAGCTGCAAGTGCAAAGGTTTCTGCGAAAAGTCGTGAATATTTTGATTACGCTTCAGCACATCAAGATATTGCTACGGTACAGGCAGGGATTAAGCAATATATTAACCCTTCCCGGGCAATCCCTAGAAATCCTAAAGCTATTCGTAACTTAAAAGAAGATTATCTCAATCTTCGGAGTCAATAGCAGATGAGTAACGCTAATTTCCCTTCTGTTTCACCATTAGACAGTTTTTATACTGTAAGTGGTTTAGACCCGCTAAAACTGAAAATCATGCTGGCCATTATTTTGGTTGTCGTATTACTGCTTGCGTATATGTGGGCAACTAATCATGGCTACAAAGGCATGGTGAACGACGGTGATATTTGGTCATTCTTTAAACTGATTCTATGGGGCGCAGCATTAATTATATGTGTTGTCAGCTTTTTTATTTAACAAACCATAAGGACATCTCATGAAGTTGATTAAATCCTTCTTTCAGAATGTTTCAAGTCGTTTTCTTGCGGTAGTAACTTTACTTTGGTTATCCGTTGAAAATGCGTTTGCTACAGGCGGTGGTAATGGTATCAATGCCTCTAAAATCCCTGATTTTAAAATCCCAGGCGTAGATAGCAATACCAAAGACCCGATGGAAATCATCTATCTTGTTGCTAAATCATTGGCAACCTTGTGTGCAATTTTATTTGCAGCATGGTCAATCATGACAGTGGTTAAGGCATTAATTAAAACCTATAACGCAGCGACTGACGAAAATGACAAAAAAGGATGGGGCCCATTTATTATCGCTCTTATTCTTGGTTTCATTTTAATTTTCTTCAGCCTCTGGTTGGTGAAATTGGCTATCGGTCTGTTTTAATTATCTCTGTGAGGTCAAGATGTCAAGCGATAAAGAACAAACAATCCCCTTTCTTCCTACTCGATTAAATCGTGAATCGAGTGTGTATGGCGGGTTATCTGTAAGTGAATTTATGTTGGCTGCAGCAATGGGATTTATCTTGGGTGCAGTGCTTGGCCTCCTTTGTTGTTTTGCCTTAGGCTTTGATTTTTGGTTGTTAATTCCGTCTCTCGCCATGTTGTTTTGCATTCTTTCTGTGGTGATTGGCAAAGTGATTATTGCGCGCCTTAAACGAGGTAAGCCGGAAGCCTACTTGAATCGAATGATTGAGGTTAAATTAGATGGAATATTAGGGGGGAATCGCTTTATCTCCCGTCAAGGCACTTGGTCTATTCGCCGAGTTAAAAAATAAGAGAGTTTATTATGAGTAACTTAAAAGGGATTGTTCATCAAAAAAATCGCGAAATCATGACCGGGCGAATTGCTATCGGTGCATTGCTTGTGATTTGTTTGGTGCTATGTGCCATTATTTTTACCGCACCAAGTCGATTAATGATTTATAACCCACCGGATTTACGTGCGGGAAGTCAACGCCCTTGGTGGGAAGTGCCAAAATCAACCGTTTATGCCTTTGCTTATCAAACCTTCCAGCAGTTAAACCGCTGGATGGAGAATGGCGAGGAAGAATACAAATTAAATATTGAAAGAAATAAAGCCTTTATTACGCCAAGTTGCCAAGAATTTTTGAAGAAAGACTACTATGACCGTTTATCTAACGGTGAATTACGTGAACGTGCACGTGGTGTTTATGAAATTGTGGGACGTGGATTTAAAGACAGTAGCGTTATTGTGCATAGTCCAGATAGCTGGACGGTTAATCTTGATTTAAGTGTAGATGAGTATTTCAAAGATGAACCAGTAAAACGTGTTTTAACCCGCTTCCCGGTCAATATCGTGCGCATGGAAACAGATTTACAGAACAATCCTTGGGGATTGGGATTTAACTGCTACAGCTCAATTCCATTACGTTTAGAAGCAAAAGAATTTAGAGAAGGGGATAACCAATAATGAAAAAACTCACTTTGTTACTAAGCGCGGCTTTTATCTTTTCACCAATGACGGCATCTGCCGATGTGTTAATGAAATGGGCGCGCAAACCGTTACCTATTGACTTACAAATCGAAAAAGAACGTATTCTATTCGTAGATAAAAATGTAAAAGTAGGTTATCCACCTGAATTAGATAGCAAGCTTCGCATTCAATCAACTGGCGGTGCGGTTTATTTAAAAGCAACTGCAGATTTCCCAAAAACACGCTTGCAGCTTATGGATGTTGCAACTGGAGAAATAATCTTACTTGATGTGCAAGCGAAGCATTCTGTTGCCAATGCAAGTGAGCCAATTCGCTTTGTTTATGAAAATAAAGTTGAAAAACAAACAACTGCTTATGGCCAAGATGCAAATGCATATAACGAACCAATGCCAAATGCGCGTCCGGCACTCCCCGCTCCAGCTGCATTAACACGTTATGCCGCACAAATGTTTTATGCGCCTTTACGTTCAGTTGAGCCTTTGGAAGGTGTGCGCCAAGTTTCACATCGCCTTCCTACACCGCTTAAAACGCTCTTACCTGCATTGCCTGTGCGAGCTACTCCATTACTCAGCTGGCAACTTGATGAGTATGTTGTCACTGCGGTTCGCTTGCAAAACCAGGGGCAATCTCGCATTGATTTAGATCCTCGAGAGCTTCAAGGTCGATTCTATGCAGCAACATTTCAGCATAATTGGCTTGGGGGGCATGATACACCTGAAGATACCACAACGTTATATCTTGTGACAGAAGGTTCACCTAATCATTCTGTTATCCCTCAGTCAAATTCATATAAACCGAAAAAATTGAAAAAAGTCACCACAACAGTGACAACTCAAACAAAATAAGGAGCGAACAATGCAAATGAAAGCAAATAAAGCGTTCTATGTTATTGGTGGGATTACCGCTCTTGTCGTGACGCTGATGGCTGGATTTCTTTTCTCCGGTAGTAGTTCAACAAATACAGCAGAAACCAAGAAAGAAGATACTTTAGATATCTCTTTTAAAGATTTATCACCGGAAGAATTACGAGCAATGGGGATTGAGGGTGACACATCTAAAGATACGGTAAGAACACTTATAGGTAAAGTGAAAGAGCATAATAAGCGATTTGATGAAGTGATTTTACAAAATGAACGCTTGGTAAAAGAGAATGAGCAGTTAAAAAATCAAGCAAACAATACGGATTATCAAATTCAACAGGCGGTACAAGCAGAAACAGGGGCGTTAATTAATGAGATTAATGCGTTAAAAGATCAGGTTGTACAAGCTGGTAATCAAGTTGTAGGGAATGGAAATGCCCAGGCAAATCCCAATGCTCCTCTACCAATAAACGGAGCAACAACTGGCCCTCAGGTTGAAACTCGAGGGGGAATTAATTGGGTGAACCCTAGTGATATGCCAACTACAGACAGACAAGGGAATGCTCTACAAGGTATTGGTGTAAATGGTGCAGGAATCGGTTTTCCCAAAACCTTCGATAACAATGTGAATGACATCCGAAAATCTAATGATGGGTTGCAATCTAGTACAGGTAATAATGCAATATTTAATACCGCTACACCATTTTTCACAATTGCAGCTAACTCTACTTTAACTAATTCTGTTGCTATGACTGCGCTTGTTGGGCGTGTGCCGATTGACAATAAGGTAACCGAGCCTTATCCGTTTAAATTGCTTATTGGTCGAGATAACTTAATTGCAAATGGCATTGAACTGCCGGATATTGAAGGCGCAATTGTCTCTGGAACAGCAAGCGGTGACTGGACGCTATCTTGTGTTCGTGGTGATGTGAAAAGCTTAACTTTTGTGTTTAGCGATGGCCGCATTGTTTCAACAGACAATTCTGACGATAAAATTGGCTGGTTATCTGATCCACATGGTGTGCCTTGCATTCCTGGAGAACGCAGAACAAATGCTCCGGAATATCTAACGACCAACTTCTTCTTAACGGGGGCTTCAGCAGCTGCACAAGGCTTATCATCTTCTCAATCAACAACAGTGGTTGATGGCGGTGCAGTAATTGGTGCGGTAACGGGTAATAACGGTAAGTATATTCTTGGTCAAGCGTTAGGTGGCGGTTTGAGAGAAACAGCAGACTGGTTCCGTCAGCGTTATGGCCAAATGTTTGATGCGGTATATGTTCCACCGGGTAAAGAAGTGGCTGTACACATCGAAAAACAAATTGATATTGATTATGACCGCATGTCTCGAAAAGTGAAATACGGACAAGCCTCAAGACAATCTAACTTGGATTAAGGAGCAATAATGAAAGTTTTAATGATGATGGGCGTGATTTTAGCCGCAAGCAGTGTTTTGACTGGCTGCTCAACTTCTCAAGGTGATTTATTGCCAACAGGCGATGCAACAATGAAAGATATTTGGAATCGAGGCGGTAATGATAGCAATATTACATCTTATCGGACACCGAATGGCCGTCTTATTGATGCACCAAATTACGTTTCATCTCGTGAACAACAAACTTATACCCGTACAGCAGAAAACGAGGTGAAAAATCTTTTCCCTCGTTTACCAAACCCTGATTTAGTGATGTATGTTTATCCGCACTTAACTGATTCCTCAGAGCAAATGCCTGTACCAGGTTATTCTTCAGTAATTCCATTTTATGGACGTGTGCAATATGCCCAACCGGGTGAGCGTACAAGAATGTACTAGATGAGGTAAGAAACGATGGCATTATTCCAAGACGTGTTAGAGGCTTTCTTCCCTGCTAAAAAAGGTGATAAGCCTCAACCTAAAAAGGAACCTATCCTAACATCCATTGCACCGGAAGAAGCACAGCAGGATGATACCAATAACGTAGAAGAGACGATTGAAATCACTCCTGTTATGCGTAATAGAAAAATGACCAGAGAGCAACATGTTAAAATGCTTTATGGGCGCGATCCCTCTTTTATCTCCAATCTTCCTTATGCGGAATATTTGGAAGAAGAAGGCGTAATGCTTTTTGATGATGCTAAAAGTGCAGGTGCGGTATTTGATATTAAGCCTATAGGAACTGAGGGAAGAAGCAGCGACTATCTTAATCGCGTTCGCACATTGGTTAAAGATGCCTTACAGGATAGTTTCGATGAACTTGATACCAACCCTTACGTTGTACAATTCTATTGCCAGGATGACAAGGATTTAAGCGGTTATGTTGAGAATCTGAGACAGTACATTAAAACCACTTCACCTGAAGCGAGCGGTAGTGAGTTTACAGAACAGTGGCTTGGTGAAATGGAGCGTCACTTAAAAGCAGTAGGTAAACCAGGTGGGCTTTTTGTTGATGACCGGGTAACAAATACGGCATGGGCTGGAAAAGTGCGTAAAACACGCATGGTTATTTATCGTTATGCTGGAAATAATGAGACAGATACAATCGAGAAATTAAATACAGCTTGTGATCGTGTTCAAAGTGCTTTTATCACAGCTGGATTAACCATGGAACGCCAAAATGAAACACAAATTCATCGTTGGTTATTAGAATGGTTTAATCCAAATCCATCACGCTATTTTAACGGACTCGATGATAAAGCTTGCTATGATCTTTTATCACTCTCTAAGGATGAATCTGCTCTACCATTACAAGACCAAGATTTTAGTGAAAATCTCTTTTTTACGCCACCGGAAAGTAAAAATGGCTATTGGTATTTTAATGAGCAACCTCACGAAGTCATTGTAGTTGATAATATTCGTAAGCAGCCGGATGTTGGCCACATGACAGGCGAAGTCACTCGAGGTCGTAATATTAATGCACTATTTGATTTATTGCCGGAATCAACCATTATGGCTATCACTGTAGTCATTCATCCTCAAGATAAATTACAGGCGCATTTAGACAAATTAAGTAGTCGAGCTGTCGGTAATAACTATGAGTCTATCTATTTAAAACAAGATGCCCTCACAGTAACGGAATATTTAAAAGACGGACACAAGCTTTATCAAGCTGGCATGGTTTTCTATGTAAGAGGGAAAGACGATCAAGAGCTACGCATTCGCTCAAGAGAATTAAGAACGGTTTTACTCAGTAATAATTTAGTGCCGGTAAAAGAAGGCAACGAAGTTGCGCCTCTTAATAGCTATTTACGCTGGCTACCGATGAATTTTAATCCTCAATTAGATGCAAAATCTCGTTTTTATACCAAATATTATTGGGTGCAACACATTGCGAATATGTTACCTGTATTTGGCCGTGAGACCGGAACGGGACACCCAGGAATCACCTATTTTAACCGCGGTGGAAGCCCATTAGATTTTGACCCACTAAACCCTAAAGACCGGACTAAAAATGCGCATAAGCTCATTTTAGGCCCTACAGGTTCAGGTAAATCGGCAACATTAACCGCACAAATGGCACAACTGATGGCGGTGCACCGTCCTCGCTTGTTTATTGTAGAAGCAGGTAACTCTTTTGGATTGTTTTCAGATTATGCGGAGCGTTACGGTTTAACGGTTAACCGGGTATCTCTTGAGCCAAGTAGTAACATCGCTTTACCGCTCTTCTCTGAAGCGCATCGTTTATTGGAAATGGATATCGATCTTGAAGTTCAAGATGATGACGATAATGAAGATGAAGGCGAGGAACAACGAGACTTACTTGCGGAAATGGAATTAACCGCTCGCTTAATGATCACCGGGGGAGAAGCGAAGGAAGATGAGAAAATGAGCCGTGCTGACCGCTCGGCTATTCGCCAGGCTATTTTATTAGCTGCAGAGAAAACTTCACAAGAGACCCCACCTCGTCAAGTTTTAACCGGGGATGTAAAAGCCGCACTTGAGGAGTTAAGTCGTCGCCAAGATATTCGCCCGGAACGTGCATCTCGTCTTGCAGATATGGCCGAAGCAATGGATATTTTCTGCACTGGGGTAAATGGTCGATTCTTTAACCGTGAAGGGGAAATTTGGCCTGAAGCTGATATTACACTTGTCGATTTGGCGATGTTTGCACGTGATGGCTATGAAGCTGAATTAGCGATTTCGTATATTTCCCTAATTAACCATATCAACTCATTAGGTGAAAAATATCAACACAGTTTCCGCCCTATCGTGAACATTACGGATGAGTCGCATATCATTACCGTAAATCCACTTCTAGCTAAGTTCCTGGTTAAAGGTTCTAAAATGTGGCGTAAATTGGGTATTTGGTTATGGTTAGCTACACAGAATATGGCTGACTTCCCTGATGAATCTGATAAATTACTCAGCATGGTTGAATGGTGGGAATTACTTAACCTTTCTAATGATGAAGTCGAACAGGTAAACCGTTTCCGTCGTTTATCCGAAGCTCAGAAAATGATGTTGTTATCTGCGAAAAAAGCAGATAAGAAATATACTGAAGGTGTGGTGCTCGCAACCAATATGGAAGCCTTATTCCGTGTTGTTCCACCTAGTCTTTACTTAGCACTAGGGATGACTGAAAAACACGAGAAAGCACAACGTAAACAATTAATGATGGAACATAACTGTACTGAGTTAGATGCGGCATTGATGGTTGCTAAAGACTTAGACAAAAAACGGGGGATTGCAGTCAATGACGAACTTAACTCAATCGCAGCCTAATCCTAATATGACTTTTCATCGTATTTTTGACATTGGGCCTCGCATCCAATCACTTGCTTTTACCTCTGATGAGGTGAAAGCCTACGTGCTGCATTTCATTGCAAAAATTAAGACAAAAATTGGTTCAAACTGCCAATTAAGCGCATTTCCTCAGCGTGTATTTACTCAATCAAGTTGGAAAGTACACGCTAAAGGAGATAAAGGTGAAGTGCATTTATTATTTAATATCTCCGGGCGTTTCCAATTACCTGTGTTTTCTTCCGAAAACTGGCCAGCTAGACTTAATGTGGAATTAACCGATCACGTTGATGCATATTGGTTAATTCAATATTTGCTTTGGAAATTAGCTGCAATTTGGGAATCCCCTGCTGACTTATCCCCAGTTTTTGGGGATAAGACTGTGGGTAATGAATAAGGAGTCCTGATGTCTCAAGGTAAAAAGCCACAATCAAGAGGATGGCTTAAAAATGTACTCCGTTTTATTGCTATCCTTTTATTTTTATTTTTAGCCCTTACTGCAATTGGCATCTTTGCAACTCAATATCTTCAGAATGTTGATATTCGTGCTTGGTTTATTAAAACGCAGTGGATATGGTTTGCAGTACGATTATTACTATATGGTGCGATTATGTTGATGGTCTATTCCATTTCTCGTCGCCAACCATCTTCTATGCCGGCAAAAGCAAAATGGTTAATTGCGATGATTTTAATTTTTGCTGAAGCGATTACACAGATTACTTTAGCTTAGGGGGAAATATGACATTCTCAGTTGACAGTTATCTTGAATATTTCCTGACTCTACTTGGTTGGTTGCTTAATAACGGAGTTTTTGCGTTATTTGTTGGAACAGGGTTATGGCTTCTTCCGCTTATCGGAATGATCTTTAAAATTTGGCGTGACGTAGCTAAACAAGGGGATGATGAAGGTGAGAAAGGGGATTTATTAATCCGCTGGCTCACAATCGAACTCCTTCCAGCAATGCTTATCGTTGTTTTGACATTAGCCCCTCTTATCCCGGTATCATTGAATAACCTTGAATACAATGAACGTTCATCTATTCAATGTGGCTATAAAGTTCCTGCTTCCCCGGATAAATCAGGCTATGCGCCATTTACGACAACATTTGGAGACAGACAAGCCCGAATTCCTATTTGGTGGATGTTGATGCACAAAGTGGATAAAGGTCTAACTTATGGTATGACTGCAGTATTGCCTTGCCAGCGTGATTTACGTCAGGTTAGATTTGAAGTGCAACATCAAAAAATCACTAACCCAGCATTATTAACTGAAGTGCAGCAATTTGTGCAACAATGCTATATCCCGGCTCGTCAAAAATTACAAACAAGCCAACTTGCCTTGAGTCCGGCACAAATCCGCGAAACATCCTGGTTAGGTGGTAAATTGCTTATTAATAACAGCGAGCTCTACCCTCGTTTTAGGGCTCAGCAACCTATTAGCACGTTCCCTTATGATGCAAATCGAGATGCGGCATTACCTAATTCGGGAAAAGGTGGTTTCCCAAGTTGTGATCAATGGTGGGATGAAAGTGGAGCTGGATTAAAATCTCGCTTACTTACAGATATGCGTCAAAACTTATCTGCCCAGGTGAGTGATTTCTTTAACTCTATCGACAACCAAGATGAAGCTTTATTGAGAACACTTTTACGCTCTGAAAACATAGATGTTTCAAAAGGGAAAATGTATCAAGGTTACGGTGGTAGCGTGGATGCTGGATTTTGGAATGCGGTTACTCGACTCACCTCAACTGTAGGAACGGCTGTTGGAAGTTTGGCTATATTCCCAGGCCTAGATGCAATGCGACAAGCCCTACCAATGGTTCAAGCCTTTATGATTATGGCTGTAATTATTTTAATTCCAATTATTACGATTTTAAGTGGCTTTGCTATTAAAACTGTAATGACATTAAGCTTCGTATATTTTGCACTCATTACAACCACATTTTGGTGGGAGTTAGCAAGATGGCTTGATTCATACCTAATAGAAATTATGTATAGTTCTCCATCTCATAATATGCTAAACATCCACTTTTTAGAAAATGCAGAAGATGACATTATTTCTAACTTTGTGATGGGGAGTTTATTTATAATTTTACCTGGTTTATGGTTTGGAGCAATGACCTGGGCTGGAATTCGAGTGGGTGGCGAGCTTAGCGCTGCCATTGCGAAAGGAACTGAATCATCCCAAAAATCAGGGGGGCAATTTGGAGATAAAATTAGTAAAAAAATATAACGTATAAAAAAAGTCCATCTGTTAGACAGATGGACTTTTTTATTTACGAAAATAATTAATCGTCATCATCTCCGTAAACTTTTACTCCGTTAATATAATAGCCAAACCCCTGAAAACCATAATCCCACTTTCCTTCTTCTGATGAATCATCATTTGCAAGTAATTCTGACAACAAAGATGTATCACTTACTGGCTCTTCATCTAAATATTCAATGTTTTTAGAAGGCTTGGTTTTGGAAATTATAACTCCGGCCAAAATTGGACTCGCAGCAAGAGCAGCAGCTGTCACAACAGCTTTACGAGGCTTTCCTGGGAGAAATGACAAAGTGCGGTCAATTTTCTTAAAAAATTGTCCGACAGTATGGCCAAACTTTTGAGCGTCCATATTCTCTCTCCTATTAAAATACTCTGACTTACTCTCATTGTACTCTTATTATTCTTTTATTAAAACCTCGTTTTAAGCAGGAAAAATGTGATTTTTGCGATCCACGTCGCAAATTTTACTAATTGGGGTCTGACGCTCAGTGGAACGAAAACTCACGTTAAGCAACGTTTTCTGCCTCTGACGCCTCTTTTAATGGTCTCAGATGTCCTTTGGTCACCAGTTCTGCCAGCGTGAAGGAATAATGGCCGAGCATATTGATATGTCCGTGGCAAAGCGGGGAGAGGCGTGCGATATCTTCATCATTCAGTGTTTCACCCTGCGCCCGGAGATGATCCAGGGCTGCCTGCATATAAATAGTGTTCCATAACACGACGGCGTTAGTGACCAGCCCCAGTGTGCCCAGTTGATCTTCCTGACCGTCGGTATATCGTTTTCTTATCTCACCTTTTTGACCGTGACAGATGGCTCTGGCAACGGCATGGCGACTTTCTCCCCGATTAAGCTGGGTCAGAATGCGCCGGCGGTAATCTTCATCATCAATATAATTAAGCAGATACAGCGTTTTGTTGATGCGCCCCACTTCAATGATTGCCTGAGTCAGTCCGGAAGGACGTTCACTTTTCAGCAATGAACGGACCAGCACTGAAACCTGTACTTTGCCCAGCTTCAGGGAGCCAGCGGTCCGGATCATTTCGTCCCACTGAAGGACTATTTTTCGGGGATCTGATTGCCCTCTGGCAATATCATTCAGCACGCCATAGTCGGCATCATGGTCCATTCGCCAGAAAACCGAAGCACCGGCATCAGCCAGGCGTGGAGAAAACTGGTATCCCAGCAGCCAGAAAAGGCCAAAGACAAGTTCGCTGGCACCTGCTGTATCGGTCATAATTTCGGTTGGATTCAGCCCGGTCTCCTGTTCCAGAAGACCTTCCAGCACAAAGATAGAGTCCCTCAGCGTCCCCGGTATAACGATGCCATGAAAGCCGGAATACTGATCGGACACAAAGTTGTACCAGGTGATCCCTCTGTTATTACCAAAGTATTTGCGGTTCGGTCCGGCATTGATTGTTCTGACTGGCGTAACAAAGCGCATTCCATCTGCAGATGCCACTTCTCCTCCACCCCATATCTGTGCCAGTGGCAGCGTTGCCTGAAAATCAACCAGTCTGGCATTAGCGCTGGTGATAGTTTCAGCCCGCAGATAGTTCGCTTTTGTCCAGTTCAGCCGGTGTCGGGTCAGTGCAGGAACATTTGATCTGATCAGTGGTTCCAGACCGATATTGCAGGCTTCAGCCATCAGCACGGCGCTGATGCTGACGGGCAGATCATCAACTCTGGCACTGGCTTCACTAGCATGGAAAAACTCATCAGCAAATCCGGTATGGGCGTTAATTTCGAGCAGCAACTCCGTTAAATCCACCGGAGGGAGTAGATCACTGATCATTTTGCTCAGTCGTTTCAGACTGTCCGGCTCATCAAGACTGGCGAGGGGAGAAATTGTCAACCGGGGCTTCGGGCCAGAAACATCGAGTTCGACAGCCTCATTTTCGCAAAGACGTGCAGCAACCTGTCTGTAACGACTATCAAGCTGATGACCCAGAGATTTTATTGCTTCCTGCGGGTCTGTCGGGTGCCCCAAAGAACGATAAACCTTAATCCGGTTTGCCTGCCAGTCAGCACCCTGTAGTAATCTTGCACGAGGATCTCCCCACCGGTTACTGCCGGTAACGTAGACATCCCTCCGCCTCAGACTATCCTGCAGTTTACTGAGAAAGCAGAGCGTGTATCCCCTGCGGGTGATATGTTTTTCCTTGTTAATCACCAGCCGTTTCCATGACCGACTGATAATTTCCGTTGGTGCGTCGTCAAAAAACTGCCGCCGTGAGCTGAACTCCCGGCTGAGGTAGTCACAGGCATTCAGAGTGGTAACCCCGGCAGGTGCGGATGAAAATTTAACGGTATTCAGCAGATGGGGCAGGAAACGACGAACGCGCCCGTACTGCTCCACCATTTCTTCATGAAAATTATCGTCTGAGGGCCGGGCAATTTCACGGACAAGCGTGATGATTTCAGCCAGCTTTTGCCTTGGGATGTAGCTGAACACCTCAGCACGAATCGATTCGTCCGGTGTTTCTTCTTTCAGCAGGTACGAACATGCGCTGGCGAGCGCCAATGCAGATTTATCCAGATCCTTCAGCGAGCGGAGCCGTTTTTTCTGCCCAATCTTTCTGGCGTCACGGATGATAACGGCCAGCATGGCGTCCAGAACGTCCAATGCATCATCCAGCGCCAGCGTTTCCCATGCAAGGACAAAGGCAACCAGAACCGCCATCCTTTTCTGCGGTGACATCCTGGCAATATTGAACACCGAAGTCATACCAGCATAACGTGCGAGATTTTTCAGGCGCACAGCCGGGAGTGTACTCAGGTTTTCAGCATGCAGGCCAAAATCGTTCAGAGTTTTCCAGCGTTCAATTGCTTCATTAAACGCCGGACCACTGATGGTCACAGGGCCCTTTTTCAGTGATTCCAGTAAAGACAGGCGGCTGCAATCAGTTGGCCCCAGCAGCATCTCCAGCTGTGAACGCTGTTCGGCTGACGGTATCAGTGCCAGTTTGTTCCACAGGCGCAACGTCGCCTTTTCCCTTACCTCTGAAATCAACCGGGTCAGCGTAGTGGCTCCGGGGAGAATAATACGATGTTGCATAAGCCACCCTGTCGCCAGATCGAAAAGCAGGCCAGGACGTTCGTTGCTTATCCAGCTCCGGGTATATAAAAGACGGGTAAGGCGAAATGTCCAGGGCCAGGCAAATTCACGATACTGATAGTGCTGACGTATCAGCGCTGCATGCTCACGGCGGGTATTTTCCCTCTGACCGTATTCTGCAAGAACGGTGATATCACGAATCCCGAGCTGTCTGGCGGTAAAATGCCGGACGCCGGAAGGAATATGATTCATATCGGTGAGGAAGGTGCCCAGAAAACGGACACATCCAATTTGCAGGGCAATGCCCAGACGGTTGTGATCACCTCTGCTTTTTCCGATAAATTCCTTGTCTGCTTCATCAAGGTGAAAATATCGTGCCAGCTGAAGCTCATCCGGTTCACCGGTGAATCTGCCATAGCTTTCAGTCTGCTCAGTGGTCAGAAAGTCAACGGGCATATCGGCCTCCCTGCCTGACGGGCATTTAGTAACATTTTTCCAACCGTACGAAATGTTATAAATTATCGGACATCGTAAAACTGTTACATTAATATGTCTATTAAATCGTAAATTTGTAATAATAGACATGAGTTGTCCGATATTCGATTTAAGGTACATTTTTATGCGACTTTTTGGTTACGCTCGGGTCTCAACCAGTCAGCAGTCTCTTGATCTTCAGGTCAGAGCACTCAAAGACGCAGGTGTGAAAGCAAACCGTATATTTACCGATAAGGCATCCGGCAGTTCAACAGACCGGGAAGGGCTGGATTTGCTGAGGATGAAGGTGGAGGAAGGTGATGTCATTCTGGTTAAGAAGCTCGACCGTCTTGGCCGCGACACTGCCGATATGATCCAACTGATAAAGGAATTTGACGCTCAGGGCGTGGCAGTCCGGTTCATTGATGACGGGATCAGTACCGACGGTGATATGGGGCAAATGGTGGTCACCATCCTGTCGGCTGTGGCACAGGCTGAACGCCGGAGGATCCTAGAACGCACGAATGAGGGCCGACAGGAAGCAAAGCTGAAAGGAATCAAATTTGGCCGCAGGCGTACCGTGGACAGGAACGTCGTGCTGACGCTTCATCAGAAGGGCACTGGTGCAACGGAAATTGCTCATCAGCTCAGTATTGCCCGCTCCACGGTTTATAAAATTCTTGAAGACGAAAGGGCCTCATGATACAATAACCCTGGTAAATGTTTCAATAATATTGAAAAAGGAAGAGTATGAGTATTCAACATTTTCGTGTCGCCCTTATTCCCTTTTTTGCGGCATTTTGCCTTCCTGTTTTTGCTCACCCAGAAACGCTGGTGAAAGTAAAAGATGCTGAAGATCAGTTGGGTGCACGAGTGGGTTACATCGAACTGGATCTCAACAGCGGTAAGATCCTTGAGAGTTTTCGCCCCGAAGAACGTTTTCCAATGATGAGCACTTTTAAAGTTCTGCTATGTGGTGCGGTATTATCCCGTGTTGACGCCGGGCAAGAGCAACTCGGTCGCCGCATACACTATTCTCAGAATGACTTGGTTGAGTACTCACCAGTCACAGAAAAGCATCTTACGGATGGCATGACAGTAAGAGAATTATGCAGTGCTGCCATAACCATGAGTGATAACACTGCTGCCAACTTACTTCTGACAACGATCGGAGGACCGAAGGAGCTAACCGCTTTTTTGCACAACATGGGGGATCATGTAACTCGCCTTGATCGTTGGGAACCGGAGCTGAATGAAGCCATACCAAACGACGAGCGTGACACCACGATGCCTGCAGCAATGGCAACAACGTTGCGCAAACTATTAACTGGCGAACTACTTACTCTAGCTTCCCGGCAACAATTAATAGACTGGATGGAGGCGGATAAAGTTGCAGGACCACTTCTGCGCTCGGCCCTTCCGGCTGGCTGGTTTATTGCTGATAAATCTGGAGCCGGTGAGCGTGGGTCTCGCGGTATCATTGCAGCACTGGGGCCAGATGGTAAGCCCTCCCGTATCGTAGTTATCTACACGACGGGGAGTCAGGCAACTATGGATGAACGAAATAGACAGATCGCTGAGATAGGTGCCTCACTGATTAAGCATTGGTAACTGTCAGACCAAGTTTACTCATATATACTTTAGATTGATTTAAAACTTCATTTTTAATTTAAAAGGATCTAGGTGAAGATCCTTTTTGATAATCTCATGACCAAAATCCCTTAACGTGAGTTTTCGTTCCACTGAGCGTCAGACCCCTAATTTTACTGATTTATCTATCCCCTCAATGTACCTTAACACTGCAATATAAAAATAAACCGTACCAGGAGGAGATATGAAAGCTCGTTTTAAAGAATGGCTTATTAGTTTAAATGAAATAGCAATGAATGAATTAGGAATTGATGAAATGCTTACTCATCTTGATGATGAACTGAACATCATTAACGGAAATGAATGTGAACAGGAGATTTTAAATAATTTAATACAAATCTTTAAAAATAGTGAATACCACTAAAAAAATAAGCGGGAAAATCCCGCTTATTTTATCTCTATTTACGCTTATGAAGCTTTCATACTGCGACGTTCAAAGTTTTGAGTTGCACTACCCGCTTTACAGCTCACCGTATCCATTTTACTGCCATTGGTGATATAAAGCATTGGCTCTTCAATACTGTTACTATTGTGTGGTTGCACAAATTGAATCGTGTAACTTGTGCCATTATTTCTCATTTCTAATGAGCTAGTAATAAATCCTGAACCAGTAGCTACATAAGAATCCTGATTAGCAAAAACTTGTTTTACCGGATTTTTAAAAGAAACCTGGCCATAAGTGAATTCATAATCTGAACCATTTTTTGTTACAGACACCGGGCTTCCGTTCTCTGCTGTACAAGAAAAAATATTATTAGCTGCAAAAGCTGGCGTTGCAAACATAGCTACCGCTCCAATAGTGAGTAATTTTTTCATAAAAATATCCTTTATTTATTTTCCTAAAATGTAATCTGCTTCTTGGTTACGACGTTTAGCATTTACACCATTATTATTGTTTTGACGATTTCTTACTGCATTTGCTAGTGCGTTCATATCGCCTGATTGCGCAGATGCCTGGGCTGCAGCAATCACATCTTTTGTTAATGAGCCATAGTTATAGGCATAAGATGTTAATGCGGCTTGGGCATTTGGCGGTAACTTATCCCATGTTGAAGATGATACGTTATTTCTCGCTCTATTTGCAAATTCTTGTGTTCGACGTGCTAAATCACGCTCTGCGTCAGCGCGACTAACTACAGTATCTTTCGTTACTTTGACAATTGTACCATCCGCTTTTGTGATAGTATCTGAACCATATCCAGTGCGATAAGCATTGACATCCCAATATGCTTTATCACTAAACCCTTCAAATTTTTTCAACAACCCTGTAGCTTGATCAAGTGCAGTCCCTTTAATTGCTGGAACTGATGAATAAGAAGTGTTACCTCTACTATTTCCGGATGTACCGCCAGTCCCGGTGTAAGACAGGGAGTTTGACATCTGAGGCACTTCTAAAGTGACATTGTTACGAGGAATATTGATATTGTCAGCATCTGCCAATTCAGCAGCATTGCTATTCGTACCATTAGCTAAATCGCTAATCCGTTTATCTACACTGTCACGTGTAACATTTCCGGTTCCAGTGTTATATTCACGTAGCTCTTTATTTTGTAGGATTGCAACTGCGGAATTCCCGGTAAGTGATTTTTGTAGATCAATCTCCATTCTAATTTGACCTATTTCTCGGTCAATTAAAGTGAGGATCTTTTCTAACTCTTCTTGAGCATCTTTATTGTTGGCCACATTTGGCTCACGCATACCCGTTAAAACAGCTCGACGTGCAAGAAGCATTTTCTCCATTGTTTTAGCTACAGCAATTTCACTGGCTAAACGCTGCCCTAATACTTGAGCATCGGGATCTTCTCGTAAAGACTCAATTAAGCCACGAGTTACAGGAACTGTTGTAGAACTTAATTCTGCAAGTACTTCAACGGAAGGAGTGCTCATGTTAAGCGCTTTTTGTAATTGAGTTACCGTCTTAATATTTTCTTTTTCAATTTCAGGTGTTAAACCAACACCAGCTCGAGAGCTACTAGCAGTACCACAATCTGTTTTACAAGTAGTTAATTGCTTCTCACCGATCACATTCGTTAACCAATCTGTCATATCTTTAGGATTATCCCAAGTTTGACAAAGTAATCCGCTACAACTACTACCGGAGATTCGACCTGATTCTAATACATTACGCTTGTTTTGCATGTTGTAGCCAGCTTTTGCAACATCCTCAACAATTTTGATTGGTTCTTGTCCTTGGCCACCGCGTTTTTTACCCCCGACCCACTCTTTACCTTCCTTACCTTGAGATTCCTCAAGTCTCTTTTTAGCTCGAGTAGCATCTGGTTCAGTTGAAGTAATGTCTTTAAAGGATTCCATATCCGAACTTTGAGACCAACGACCATTTAAAGTTGCGTCTGCAAGCTTCTTAGACATTTCTTCACAGCTGGTTTTTAAGCTATTAAAATCAATTTTACCTTGATATAAACCATTCGTAAGAATATCGTATAACTGAGGATTTGCTCGTTGAATAACCATTGCAGGTAAACTCGCCACAGCTCCTGTGGCTGATTCGATAACGTTACTATAAAGATCTTTAAATCCTTCAGTTAAACCATTTAACTGATTTTTAATACTCGTCTTAATGTCAAAATTACCGCACATCAAGTTAGCTTTCCAACCAATCCCAAATTCAGCTGCAGGAATCGTACCTCGACTCGGGGGAGCCATATAACCTACACCGCCCCCAATTTGATAAAACACCATATCAGACAAAATAGAATCGGCTTTATTAAATCCAAACGGATTACTATTAGAAGCTGATACTGGCATGGTTGAGGATAAGATTGCGCACGATATAGCAATATAAGATGCTTTCAGTGCATGATTTAATTTCATACTCAATTCCTTTATTAATTAGACCAATCAATACTATACAAAAATGTTTGTCCGCGTTTTTTACAGCACTTGTAAGGGCGCCATAATGCCCAGGCATAACTACCATTTTCAGATAGCATACTTGGCGGGTTATCAGGGAAAATAGCACAAGACTGTGAAGTAACCGGGTGAAGCTGTTGCCATTTATGTGTCTTTTCATCCCCTTCTTTCACTGGAGGGGGAAACCACTCACCATTCGATTGATTATCTTTTTTCGCAATCGGTATATATACATGTGGTTGGAAAGTATTTGTCACAACATCCGCTACTCGATGCGCTGTTACAGCTGAAGCTTTATAGTCATGAACTTGTGTTACTGTACCCGCTCGTGGATAAATATTTCCCCAAGTGTCTCCATTTGCTCTAATTTCTCTCATACCTGGAATAAGCGCTTCAGGATAAACCATTTCCGGAACACCAAATCGCCATGCTAAAAAGTCCAAACCACTCAAGTAATAAGGCACAAAAGGCGTTGTCTGACTTTTGCAGTAATACCCTGTACTATTAAGCATTTGACTAATCGCCCCCTGCGGATGACCGATTACATCAACATTTTTAAATGTTGCTTGCGTGTAGTCTTTGTGTGGTGATTGATAATCTCCACCTTTTACCCCATTGCTAAGGAAATTCATTTCCACCCAAGGATTTTGAGCCTGATGGTTATAACTTGAAACCACTACCTC
This sequence comes from Haemophilus sp. 27098_8_127, assembly GCF_041433495.1. Classification (NCBI taxonomy): domain Bacteria; kingdom Pseudomonadati; phylum Pseudomonadota; class Gammaproteobacteria; order Pasteurellales; family Pasteurellaceae; genus Haemophilus; species Haemophilus sp. 27098_8_127. The sequence goes on along the minus strand of NZ_JAPWBP010000003.1, from coordinate 101,885 downwards.
GGGAATATAGTGTTTTATTTTCGTAGATGTCCGGATCTTACAGCCGAATTTTGTACAAAATAGCCAAAAACAAGTGCCCACGACCTTATAATCTAAACAACTTGTCGAAGCACTTGATGCCATAATTGATGCAGTATTTAAAGAAGATTGACCGGACTCCGAAGCTTGCCCTGAAATACTGGTCAACGCAATTGCAATACAAAGCCCGGATAATGTCATTTTTTTCAATTTCATCTTGTCCCCTCTTTTGTAATCTCTCGTTGCCATAAACTTAATGCCTGAGCAATATTGGTTTCGCCATATATGACGCTATCCTCTTTTCCCGGATATTGAAATAAAATTGCAGGCACCTTCTTGATTCCATTTTGCCAACCACTTATAAGGCCCTGATAAGAACGCTTTAATTGCTCTTCAGACTGTTTCCATTCAGCAGACTGAAAAATCTGAGATGCTTGCTGAGCTGCTACACTAGGATTCGCACTCAATCGCTGACTAATCAAATTTTCCCATTGCTCAACTTGATCAAGTAAATACACCTGGCTTGCAAGCTCCGCGTGAAGAATTGGATAATCTTGTGTTGAATAAACAGTAATTATGGGATTAGGCCCCTGGGCGAACACTGATAGTGGTAACAAACCGAAAAGAAACAGTGATTTTTTTATAGACATAACCATCCTTTACGATGAAATTGGATAGTTGAAACATTAACGAAATGACAGGGGGGAATATATAAAAAATTCTTTTTGATTTTGAGATAAATTCTCCATTTCCAAAAAACAATTTTTGATAGAGATTCGACAGCCTTATTAAGTATGATTGGACTTGATAAGTCGCTGTGCAAACAGCTCTTATAAGTTGCACGATTCTTGAGAAGCAACGCCTTGCCTTAGTGCAAGTAGAATCATAGCCAAAATGTTATCCAGCATTCTGAAAGGATACTCTACGCAATCGTAGGAATGCCACCTTAAAGACCTTCCGAGGGAAAATGATTTCCTTCGGGCATGTCATTTTTCCAAGGAATTTTTTATTTCACATTAGGAGAATGACTATGTCCTCATCCACTCAATTGGAACACTATGATGTTCCATCAAGTAACCCTCTTGAAACTCCAACATTATCATTCCGTGTGGGAAAACACTTGGGCCGTTTTTTCGTTGCAGCTAAAAACAAAGCAACCGACAAATACAAACAAGTAACATCTGGTATCAATCAAAGCATTGAAGACGAAGAAGCTCGTCGGCTTTGCGAATTACAAATGATGCTAGATAGCCAAGCGGAAGAATATGAGGCAATTATTGATGATGTGCAAAGAACGTGGTTAAAACGAACAACGTTATTTAGCATTTTATTTTTGATTGTCGGTATTGTTGGTACAGTGGGTACTCTTTACTACCTTATGCATTAACATTGCATAAGCTATTCATTTTCAACCCTAAGGGGAATTTTTACCCTTAGAGGTAAAGGTTTCCCTTGCTGTAGGAGAAAACTTATGAAAGTGACATTACATAACAGTTGTTTAGCTTATTTAGCCAAACATAATGACTCAGAATCTCTAATAGAGGAAGTTCGCACTCAAGCATTAAATGCCTGGGAAAATCGAGGAAAAGATGTATCTTCTACTCGTATTATGGTGAATATCCCTAGTCAATACGGACAGAAATATCACTTCTTTACAGTTTCGCCATACGCAAACCGTAAAGATTTGTTAAGTGTAAGGGGGTAAACATGATTAAGCGTTTACTCAAGCTTGTTAGTTCCAATTGGGACAAAAAAACAATGCTGCTGGTTTCTGAAGATTTTCGTAAAATCGGCACTTACATCTTAGGTATTGCGTTTGTCGCAATGTTTGTTCAGAATGACAATATTCCGCTACTTCTTGCCATTATCATTATGATATTTGGCGGAATAGCTTGGTTCTGTGGTGTGTTGTTAGCTAAATATTGCAACAACTTAATGGAGACAGACGGAGCGTAACGTATGAATATTACGTTAAACTGGAATGGGTTCCTCTTTGCAATTGTCTTTGTACTGTTTTTTATGGGAACAGTTGCTTTTATTGGCGTGCGATCATTAAAACGCCAACAAGAGCAAAAAGCACAAAGCAAGAAAACACATTCCCTTGGTGTTAATTCATAACTGAATTAATACCTGCAACCTTTACAACAAACCTTGATCATGCCATTGGCGTGTTCAAGGTTTTCTTTTACCCGACTGGGAGCAATTTCCCATTCGGGGGGTTGTTCCCTTTTTTTGTTGGAGAACAACCATGAAAAAAAGAACTCAACCTGCCAAAGATTTATACCAACAAATTACAGACCAAATTCTCGAAGCATTAGAACAAGGTGTGATGCCATGGCAAAAACCTTGGGATAGTAGATGGCCACAAATGGCTATTCCATGCAACGGTGAAAGTGGTCGTCAATACTCTGGGATCAATGTACTTCTGCTTTGGATGAGCGCCATTAGAAAAAACTTTACTCAACGCAAGTGGGTAACTTTTCAAGGGGCAAATCATCTAGGTGGTCAAGTTCGCACAGGTGAAAAAAGTACGGTTATTATTTTCTATAAACAAAATATGTTTGAAGAAAAAGACGATAGCGGAAATGTTGTACTTGATGAAAACGGTGATCCGAAAATGAAGTCATCTGTATTTATTCGTGGCCATCACGTGTTTAATATTGAACAGTGTGAAGGTTTAGAAAAATACTATGAGGAATTTCCTGAACCGGAAAAATCTTCTGAAATGCAAGCTCGTCCGGATTTAGATGTATTACCCAATAAAATGGGTATGCAGCTGTATAACAAAGCACAAGATCGTGCTTGTTATATGCCGAGAAAAGATTGCATTGTGATGCCGGATTTCAAAAAATTCAATACAGCTGACGACTACTATGCAACTCTACTGCATGAATGCGGTCATGCCACCGGGCATAAAGACCGATTAAATCGTGACGGTGTAGCTAAATTTGATAAATTTGGTTCTGAACAATATGCATTTGAAGAATTAATAGCTGAACTCACAAGCGCCTTTACCTGTGCGCACGTGAATGTTTGCAATAATATTTCACAAAATGCAGCGTATATTGAACATTGGATTAACGCATTAAAAGCCGATAAAAAAGCTATTTTCCGAGCATCTTCTCAAGCACGTGAAGCAACACAATTCTTGTTAAATGCTCTCGAATTAACATCGAATGAAGAAGCAAAATTAGCGGCTTAGCCTCAATTAAACCATTCTAACGTTTTTTGTTAGAGCTCTCATAAACCACCCTTTGGGGAGTAATCCTCAAAGGGGATTACTCCCGTTATTTTAGGAGTAATCTATGGATTTCGAGAAAAAATTTACCGCACTTTTTAAGTCGATTGCACCACAATATCGACGTTCTGAAGTGTTTTACGACTTTATTACAATCTTTGCCCTAGAGTTCTATCTTATCCTATATGGTGCACAAGCAGACGAATCGTTGAGACAACGCTATCAGAGTGCAGCTGGGCATTATAATGAGGATGAAATACAAGCTCTCAGTCGCCTTTTCAACATTATTGTTGAAGCTTTGGAGCATAAAACCTATGATTTCCTAGGCTCCGTGTTCATGGCGTTAGATTTAGGTGATGAATATAAAGCTCAATATTTCACACCTAGTCACATTGCACACTTAATGGCAGCAGTAACTCTATCAGATTGTCATAGTTTAATTAAAAAACGTGGCTTTTTGACATTGCAAGAGCCAACTTGTGGGTCAGGCGTAATGATTATTGAGGCTTATAATTATTTGCGCGAAGAGGACTTCAACCCTCAGCAACAAATGTGGGCTCAAGCAAGAGATTTGGATTTTACTGCAGCATTAATGTGTTATATACAAATGACACTCTTGCATATACCGGGAGAAGTCATTATAGGTAACACCCTTAAAGATGAGGTGAATTACCATTTATACACACCTGCTCACATAATGGGAAATTGGAACAAAAAATTGGAGAGTGCAGATTCCTATACTGAAGCAGAATATCAAGTTATTGAACCTGAACCAGTAGAAGAACCCCCGCTTGACATTGATTGGGAAAATGAACCTATGTTTTATTAGAAAAAATGCACTTACTTTAAAAGTAAGTGCATTTTTTTATTTATACAGATTTAAGCTCTACTTTGCTTTGCTCTACTTAGGGAACCAATATCCTAAGCTCTTCTAAACCACAACATGAAATAACAGGCTCTTTATCAGAACTATCTAATGGATGAACCCCCGCTTTAAAGTAAACCTCAATAGCCTCAGAAAACATAATATCCCCAGCAAAAATAGCACTAACATCAGCCCTTCCATACTTTTGAATAAAGTCACTAAATTCATCTTTTAGAAATGCATCTTGTGTCTTTGATTTTAATAGATACTTTTCTAACCGACTATAATAAGTAGAATCTTTATATTTCTCATCAGTGAAATATATTTTTTCAACATTTTTATTTGGGCATAACCTATTTTTGACCTTTTTGAAATGGGATATATTATCTGCATTGACATAAACCTCTACCCACTCAAAGCCTTGAAGTTCACCTGCATCATTTTCAATTTTTTTTTCAATTTTTAGTTTAATGAAATTTGTCATAAATTGACTCCTAGTTATTTAAATCCTAACTGCTTAGACAATATATTTTACATTAAATTCTTCATAAAAAAGAATTTATTAGTTAATTCTTATTCTCTCTGTTATAAATACCTTTTAGTCTCGCCACTGTTGATTTAGATAAATCATATCGTTTCATTACTGTTGAAATAGAATCACCAGCTTTAAAATCCGCATAAATCTTTTTACGTATTTTATCTGTCACTTTAGGTGGACGGCCGCCTAATGCATTTTTATGACCTGAAGCAAGTTTTGTTCGCTTCCCTTCCTGAGTACGCTCAACAATAAAACTCCTTTCCAATTCAGCAAAAATACCTAACAATTGAATTAAGGCCATCCCCATAGGATTGTTTTGGGTTCGGGTATCTATTCCTTGTTGTATTGCAACAAAACCAATATTTTTATTCTTAAATAGTTCAAGTGTATTCAAACACTGAGCAAGACTCCTTCCTAAGCGATCAAGCTTAGTTACTGCAACGACATCACCCTCTCGGATATAATCCAGTAGTTCATCCAATTGTGCTTTATTTTTCTCAGCTTTACCGGAATGCTTCCCTGAAAAAATTTTCTTACAGCCGTATTCTTTTAATACTTGAATCTGTTCACTTAGATCCTGCTGTTGAGTTGATACTCGAGCAAATCCTATTAATGCCATCTTCTCTCTTAAAATTATTTAAAAATGTTATTAAATGACTGTTGGTTATTTCTTTTAGCTAAATTTATACCAGCTTTTAATCCCTCTCTAAATGGAGTACTTCCAAGCGGTGTCAATGGTTGAATAGGTGCTAAAGGTAGCAATGCAGATGCCCCCATAATCATTCTATAACCTTCTTCAAAGCCTTTTTGATAATCATAGTCCATAATTAACTCCTTTATTAAAAATTCAATACTTTTTAGACTACCTAATATTGCCAGTCTAAAATCTTACCCTTCTCTAGTTTTTAGACCGTCTAAAAACCAAAATCAAAGTTTCTAGACAAATAATATAGATTTAGCTCTGTATCATCATTGATAATTTATTTTTATCTTCAGGAGAGTTTCTAAATAAAGCTACTTAGTATTGGATAGGATGTTTAGAATTAGTCATTTTTAAAATACTGACCCAACTATGAAACGCCATCTACTCTATATCACGTGTATTATTGCAACTCAAAGCCTTGAATCTATAGCTAATATAAGAGACCCTCACGAAGGAGGGATTTGTCACGTTGAAGCAGAATACTTTTATCCAGGAGTATGGGAAAAATATGGCGAAAAGGAGTTGATTTGTAACTACTGGAAATTTTTAGGTGATGAAGACCGAAGAACATTAGAATCAGAATTAAACGAAGATACAACAGAATCAGAGAATGAATATAGCGATTATGATAGCCTGGATGAAATGTACAGTGAATAAATCTATCCATTATGAACTAATTAGTTTAAAATAAAGACTAATTTTTAATAAGCAACAATTTGATTTTATTACATTTTTATGTAAATTTTATAAAAACTATATCTAGATATTGGGGTCATTTAAAGATAAATATACCGTATGAAAATTTATATGGGAATTTATCAATATGCAAATACAGAGATTTTTATCATTAATCATGACCGTTTTATCAAACTTCAATTTAGATCATTTATCTACCTTTGTAACTGAATTAACCGATCTTTCAATTGGTATTGGATTTATGTTCTTATGTATGAGTCTATTTTTATGGGTGTACAAAAAAAAATGAAATATTGGTCCAAAATGCCGAGTAGATGGGTTATTGACGGTGGTCTAAAAAAATTTAGATACTCATCTAATAACCAAAATCAAATGAATGCAGCAAATATTGCTGCATTAATGATATTTTTAATTATCGTAAGTAAGGCACAAAAAGATGAATTTAATGATGAGTTGATAACAAATTTTACTTATAAAGAATTTTCAGAGAGTCTAGGTATTAGTAGGCAATCTATAAGCATGGGATTAAAAGTATTGGAATCCAATAATATTATTTCAATTAAGAGAATTGGAAGAACAAACCAATATATAGTAAATCAAAATGAAGATAAAACGTGGTGTAAAGTCCCAATTCATGAGCTAGAAGGCATATTTTGTAGAAGCTTCTCGTTGCGTTCACAAATTGAATTGTATGCACTAAAATTATTCATTTATTTTTCTGCAATAAGAGATAAAAAGTTTAAGTATTCAATGGCATCTTATCTCAAGATAACTGAAAAAACAGGAATTCCAAAAGGGTTTATAAAAAAGACATTATCATTCATGCTGGTAAATGAACTACTCAGCAGAGTTGATAGAGGATACGATAAGGTTAATGGAGAGAAGGTTAATTTACCTAACCAATATTACCTAAAAAATTATAATGAACTGATATATCCTAATAGATAAAATGATGGGGAGCCAAGCTCCCCATTGTTTCATTATTTTTCTAGCCGCTGCCTAGAACTCCTTCTACTTGCTCATTATAAGCTGGCCGAAGTTGCACTCTGCGGGTCCCTGCTATGTTTTATGACCGAGGGGACATTTACCCTGTCAATCTAATCTCTTAGATGTGCTTAATGTTAAGTATTTACTAATTAAATGTCAATCTAATTTTAACTCTTATGATTAATTCTTATGATTAACTCTTATGATTAACTCTTATGATTAACTCTTATGATTAATTCTTATGATTAATTCTTATGATTAATGACAATAGCTAATCGTTACTTAAAACTCATTTAATCGGTGCAAATAATGTAACTGCTGAGATCATTTCAACTTGTTTGCAATATTGTCTAATCACTGCTGCCGCGCTTTCAAATGTTGTTCCTGAAGAAGATATATCGTCAACGAGTAATACATGTTTAGCATCAGCTGGTAATTTTACATGATCACCACAAAAAATATGTAAGTAGCATCTATTCTTCGGAGCTATGTCTTTTATTGATAATCTCCCTTCGCTTCTCTTTAATGCAGTAATTAAGGACTGTTTTTTATCTGGGGGAATTGTGTTATCACTTATAACATCCTCAATCAATGTTTGAGGCGTTTTTTTTCTGAGAAAATTATCAATAATATTTATGTTAAATTTTTGCTGCAATAAACAAGCTAAATTACGCCCAATACTATGTTTAGATGGCATTAGTATGATCACATCAAATGGTTGTTCGATATGTTCTTCAAATGGATATTCATCAATCAGTTTTTTAGCGTATTCATATACAGCATCGATAGTTTCAATATCTGTTGTTAACCCTTCAGCTCCTTTCATGGCATACAACATGGGGCAATTATCACCGATAGGTCTGCATTTCCCTCTTCGTTCTTTATAACGCCTAATTATAGAGTATATAGTTATTTCTCCATTATGTTTTAATATGGTTTCTTTGCTAGGGTAAGAAGCTATAACAACCTGGTTATCTTTAATTTCAAACTTCATATTTTTCTTCTTTTTTTGTAATTGTTATTATTGTAGCAAAAAAAACAAAAGGTTAAAGGAATCCCTAACGGGATTAAGGGTAATGTAATAAAGGTAACCTTTCCAAGGGAAAGGTCTTACCTAAAAAGGCCAAAAGGCTTTCAAAATGGCTTTAATATTTATCTCCGATTTAGAATTATTTATTTATTGAGATCGATGCATAAATCAATATTCTTTTACAAAAAAGGTTCTGAGTTATGCTTTCATCTATTTTTCATAAAATCAGAGGGAAAAAACAAGATTCCCTTAATATCACATCCTCTCTAAAAAATCTTAATTTATCAACATTCAAAGTGGATGATGAGGGATGGATAACCCCCTTTACTGCGTCAGAATTACTCAATTCTGAATTACGCCAAAAATACTTAAATTTACTTTGGCAACAAGTATCAATGACGCAAGATATGTTTAATGAGCTCTATAAAAAACCTATCGAGCGCTACGCTGAAATGGTTCAACTATTACCTGCCTCAGAATCACATCATCACTCACATTTAGGTGGTATGCTTGATCATGGCCTAGAAGTTCTTTCATTTTCAGCTAAATTACGACAAAGTTATGTATTGCCACAAAATGCTGCTCCGGAAGAACAATCTAAGCAACGTGATGCTTGGACTGCAGCTGTTATTTATGCTGCATTGGTTCATGACATTGGCAAAGTTATTGTTGATATAGATATACAATTAAAAGATGGTTCTCGTTGGTTTCCTTGGTTAGGAGTACCAACTCAACCTTATAAATTCAAATATATTAAAGGACGAGATTATGATCTTCACCCGGTTATGGGTAGTTTTCTTGCAAACTATTTAATTCCTAAAGAAGCATTTGCATGGTTAGCAGAATACCCGGAAGCTTTTTCAGCTTTAATGTATGCCATGGCTGATCATAAAGATAAAGCTGGTTTATTATCTGAAATAGTACAAAAAGCAGACCAAAATAGTGTAACTCTTGCACTAGGTGGAGACGTATCAAAACTGACTCAGAAACCTATAACGTCATTTGCAAAACAACTACTCATGGCTTTACGTCATTTACTGCAACATAAATTTAAAATTAATACACCTAAAGGCCCATCTGATGGTTGGCTTACAGAGGATGCACTATGGTTAATGAGCAAACCCACTGCAGACCAAATTCGAGCTTATTTATTGGAGCAAGGCATATCAGCTCCAGCTGACAATCCTAAATTATTTAGTGAAATGCAATCGCTGGGGATTATTGAAAGTACAAATGATGGTACAGCAATTTGGCATTGTCGAATTAAAGCTGATTCAGGCTGGTGCCCACCTAAAGCATTTTCTTTACTCAGAATTAAACCGGAAGTAGCTTGGGAAAATCTTAATGACAGACCAGGTATATTTTTAGGTCGAGTCGATATTGAAAATGAAGAACAATTAAATTCAGCTGAAGATACTAAAGAAGAAAATTCAGTGATTATGGAATCTGAAATGCAGCTTCCTACAATAACAGGCGCACTGAATAAACCGGATTTGTCTGAAAATACATCCTCTCAAAACACTCAAATCAATACCCAAAACTCAGAAACCGAGACGGATATGACTGATTTGGTAATGAATTTATTTTCACCTGTAGAAGAATCTCAAGACTCTACTGATAAAAAACCATCTCAAGAAAACGAAATAAATAAAATCGCCTCTACCCCATCTATAACAGTGGGTGATGATACAAAGGAAACTGAGGCTGTCTCAGGAGAGATTTTTGTTGAATGGCTAAAATCCGGAATTATCGGGAATACCCTAACTATTAATAATTCAAATGCTAAATTACATATAGTCAAAGGCAAACTTTTCCTTGTAACACCTGGAATCTTTCAGCTCTTTTTCAATAGTAAGGGCATTACCAACTTTACTAAAAAAGATATCGAAAATTTGCAATATAGTTTCCAAGACCTTAAATTACACAAGAAATACCATCAATCAAACAATGATAGTATTAATTTTTGGCGCTGTAAGGTTATTGGCCCAAGAAGAACCTCTCAATTGATTGGGTATTTGATTGATAAAACCGACTATTTTTTCGGTAATAGAATTCCAATTGATAATTTGCATTTATCACTTATTGAGGAAAATGAAAGTGAATAGAACCACATTTGATATGTTACTTAGTAATTTTTTTTATACCGTCATTTACGTATAGATACTATTAAAAGCTATGAAAAAGCAATTAGACAATTACAGAAAAATTGCAACCTTCAATATCCTGATGAAATATCAGAATCATTAATACTCCAATGGAGAAAGAGAGTTGTTGGACAATCTATCATTGAAGTGACTTGGAACAGCTATATTCGTCAGCTAAAGACTATTTTCAAATTTGGAATTGAAAAACAACTCCTCCCATTTACAAAGAACCCTTTCGATGGTTTGTTCATTAGAGAAGGAAAGAAGAAAAGGAAAGTATATACTTCTTCAGATTTAAAAAAACTTAGCTTTGGAATCACTGAATCAAAGCATCTTCCTCCTATTCTTCGCCCATTATGGTTTACTAAAACCATAATTATGACTTTCCGCTATACGGCAATTCGACGCTCTCAGTTAAATAAATTAAGAATTAAAGATGTAGATTTGCTGAATCAAGTTATTCATATTCCATCTGAGATAAATAAAAATCACGAGTATCATATACTTCCTATATCAACTACACTTTATCCTTATTTAAAGAAATTATTAACTGAACTAAGTAAACTGAATCAGCCTGTAGAATCTCAACTATTTAACATTAATTTATTTTCAAATGCTGTTAAACGAAAGGGAGAGAAAATGACCAATGACCAGGTGAGCTATATCTTCAAAGTTATTTCAAAATATACGGGGATTATCAGCTCCCCTCACAGATTTAGGCATACAGCAGCAACAAATCTAATGAAAAAACCTGAAAACCTATATATAGCCAAACAATTACTAGGACATAAAGATGTCAAAGTTACATTGAGTTATATTGAAGATAATATTGATTCAATAAGAGAATATACAGAATTGCTTTAGATAGGTATGCAAGGGGCATCCAAGGGTGTTCCTTGCAAAAATAATTTAAACCGCTCGTTCTAAGCTTATTCATCCTTATAAAAATATTTTTAAAATTAGTACGTTCAGGCTTTACAAACTAGTATTTTTGTGTAAGATCTAACCTATCCACAGAGCGTTAGTGGGTAGATCATGGTGTATTGGCTAGGTACACGGAATTGGTCTAAACAAATAGTTTTCAAACTTAAATGATGTACACAAGGGATTTAAAATCCCTCGCCTTTCGAGGCGTGCCAGTTCAAGTCTGGCTTCGGGCACCATTTTAAATATAAAAAGAAGATTGTCGCGTAAGCGGCTTTTTTTATACCTAAAATTTAGCTTTTCTACTTTTTGACTAAGTCATTTATGACTTGTTATCTAACTAAAACTCACTAAAAAACGACCGCACTTGCGGTCGTTTCTATTTACAGCTTAAAGGATTATTTTAATTTTTCACCTTTAAATTCACCTGTTAAACTTTCTAAGAAAGAGGTTATGTCCTCCACATCTTTTTGAGCAGGCTGTTTCACGTTACTTTGGTATTTCAACATTGCACTCACAGCATCTTTTAGCTCTTTTGCTGACGCATCATGGAAATAGGGTGCAGTAAGCGCGACATTGCGCAAGGTTGGCACTTTGAAGCGATGCATATCGAAAGGATCTTTAGTTTGTGCAAAGCGACCTTCATCCGCATCAGTTAATGGCGTACCACGATCTTTAAAGTAATCGCCGTAGAGTCCCATGTATTCATAAGATTGTCCACCCATTGCTACACCAGTATGACAAGTATCACATTTATGTTGTTTGAATAACTCATAACCGCGAACTTGTTGCTCGGTTAACGCTGTTTTATCCCCTTTCAAATAACGGTCGAAATCACTATTTGGTGTAATTAATGTTTTTTCATATTCACCAATTGCGTGAGTTAAAGTTTCTTTCGTCACTTGTGGATATTCTTTTAAGAATTCTTTTTTAAATTCTTCATCCATTTCAAAACGAGCCACGATGTCATCCCACGAGTGCGAGCCCATTTCTACTGGATTTGTTGGAGGACCTTTCGCTTGATCTGCTAAATCTGCAGCTCGTCCATCCCAGAATTGCACAAAGTTAAATGCGGCATTGAACACGGTTGGCGCGTTAATTGGGCCTTTTTTACCATCAATACCTGTTGAAGTATCAAGTCTATCCACACCGCCTTTGTCTAATTGGTGACAAGTATGACATTGAATAGAACCATCGCCTGATAAACGTCCATCAAAGTAAAGATCATGACCTAACGCGACTTTTGCTTCATCAGTCGCAATACTGTCTGGAATCGGTTGAACTAAACGATCGGCATCAACATTGGGTGTTTCTTTTGGTAAAGACATTTTACGTACTTCACGAATCCAGTTAAGCAACGCCACTTTCTCTTGCTCATCTGGTTTACTTCCCCAGTGAAGATGTCTGAATTTAGCAATTGGCATTTCGTTATTTTCAAGTACACGTTGTAATTTTGCTAAATCAGCTTGGGATAATTTGCTCGGATCTTTTAAGCCTTCAACTAAACGATCTAAGCGGAAAGCACGAAGCCCATTCTGAATATCCGATTGCATTTGGTCACCCACAATCGGGAATTTTGAATAAAATGGAAGAGGCGTGCTTGGACTATGGCAATATTGGCAGCTGTTATCAAACAACGCTTTTGCCACTTTTTCTTGTTCGCCCGTATAGCGATTTTCCATTAAAAGTTGAGTCGCGTTCTCTTTATCAAATTGATGCAGATACCCCACAACCCCAAATAACCCAATACTGCAATGGCTGCTCCGCCAATAATCAGTTTTTTCATCTAATCCTCCAAATGATCAATAAAATATAAAAAGAAAGAAAAAGCTTAAAAAGCAAGGTGATTATGCCAAAAAATTGGCTTATATTTTATGTGGATTTAATTTGATTTGGCTATGGATATGATTGATTGCATTACAGGTGTTTTTAACTTATAAATAGAGATCTCCCTAAAATTCAGCAATAAAAAATGCGGTTATTTCTAACCGCACTTTACGTTTTATTATCTCTCGTTTATTTCTTTGGCGCTTGCATAAAGCGGAAGAAATCACTGTCTGGTTTCAAGATCATCATATTACCTGAACCTTCAAAGCTACTTTCATACGCTTTTAAACTACGAATAAAGCTATAAAACTGTGGTTCTTGAGCAAAAGCTTGAGAATATAATTTCGCTGCTGCCGCATCACCATTACCACGTAATTCTTGTGCAGTTTTATTTGCATTCGCTAAGATCAAGGTGACTTTACGATCCACGTCTGCTTGAATGAACGCCGCTTTTTCTTTACCTTGAGAACGGTGTTCACGCGCAACGGCATCACGTTCTGCACGCATACGTTGGTAAATCGAAGAAGAAACTTCATCCGGTAAATTGATTTGTTTTACACGAACATCGACGACTTCAATCCCTAATTCAGAGGTACTATCCTGCCCTGAATTTAACGCTTTTTTCGCCCCCGCCATTAATTCACCACGGGTACCTGAAACGATATCCTTAATTGTACGAGTACCTATTTCTGAACGCAGACGGTCATTCACTTTACGGCTTAATAAGCTTGCAGCTTGGTTATAATCGCCACCACCCGTTGCAGTATAGAAACGACCGAAATCGCTGATTTTCCATTTTACATAGGAATCCACCAACAAGTCTTTTTTCTCGACTGTCACAAAACGAGTAGCTGAACCATCAAGGGTACGAATACGCGCATCAAGCACTTTAATGCTATCAATTAAAGGCAATTTGAAATGCAAACCTGGTTCATACACCACTACTTTATTTTCTGCATCACGTTGTACTTTGTTAAAACGCAACATGATGCCACGAGTGCCTTCAGTTACAACCACGACGCTGGAATATAGCACCGCAGCAATCACCACAATAATCGGAAGTAAAAATTTACGCATTAGTTAAATCTCCCTTGGCGAATGCCTTCATTTGATTGAACTGGTTGAGCCGTTTGCGTTTCTACACGACGTTCTTGTGTTGAAACAGGTGCAGAACTGATCGCACTTTCAGGCGTTGTAGTAGTCGGTTGAGCCGCTTTTTTACCCATTAATTGTTCTAATGGTAATACGGTTAAATTGTTACCATTATTCGCATCTAACATGACTTTCGGCGTATTTGCCATGACTTTTTCCATGGTTTGAATATAAAGACGCTCTTTTAACAAATCAGGCGCAGCTTTAAATTCAGGTAGAAGATGTTGTAAACGTTCCACTTCCCCTTGCGCATCAAGCACAACACGATCTTTGTAAGCAGTCGCTTCTTCTATAATACGCTGTGCGTCACCGCGAGCGATTGGCTCTTTCTCACGAGCATAAGCTTCTGCTTCACGAATGTAACGTTGTTCGTCTTCCTGCGCTTTAATCGCATCATCGAAAGCATCTTTCACTTCTTCTGGTGGACGTGCAGATTGGAAGTTCACGTCAATAACTTCAAGGCCCATGTCATAAGGTTTGATAATATCGTTCAACGCTTTCCAAGTATTTTCACGCACCACTGCTCGACCCGTTGTCAGAATATCATTCATGGTCATATGACCGATCACATAACGAAGCGCACTATCTGTCGCTTGTCCGAGACTATTATCTGCATTGCTCACGCTAAACAAGTATTTTTCTGGATTTTGCACGCGATATTGTACGGTCATTTCCACTTTAACCATGTTTTCATCTTTGGTTAACATTGCACCTTGCGTTTTAAGCTCGCGAACTTGTTCTACATTCACTGGAACCACTTTATCAATGAAAGTTGGTTTCCAGTTCAAACCTGGTTGAACGGTAGAATGAAACTCACCAAAACGTAACGTCACACCACGTTCCGCTTCTTTAATGGTGTAAAAACCGCTTGCACCCCAAATAATTCCCCCGATCACCGCGGCGATCGGTAAAATTTTACCTAAATTGAATGAAGGGATATTCGGCGAAGTATTATTTGAACCGCCTTTTTTATTACCCCCACCTAATTTTTTCAACAGATTATTGAATACTTCTTCAATATCTGGTGGTGATTGCTCCTGATTTTTATTGTCTCGCGAGCCCCAGCCATTTTCATTTTGCTTATCTGATGAATTACCTGACTGTTTTGGACCGCTGCTCTGCCCCGGTTTACCCCAAGGATCTTGATCTGGACCGTTTTGCGACATTACGTTCTCCATTTGTCTAAAAATTTTAATGAGTTTATCGAAATAAATGGGGTTAGTCTATGAAAATACAAGTGGCGAATCAAGTTTTATAAAATAAAAAATCCTTGAATATTTTCAAGGATTTTCTTTTATTCATTTACTTGGTAAATCAAGGATTTTTTTATATTTTTTTCGAGTAATTTTTTTCCATCCCACTGATAAAAGTGCGGTTGAATTTTTGACTGATTTATAAATGCCGCAAAGTAAAAAGGCAATTCATCTGTAAAAATCAACTTACCTTTCGGACAATAATCTGAAAAGATCTGCAGTTGTTCTGGCAAATGCGTCACACTTGATAACTTCACTATTCCTACGCCTTGTGATTTCAATACAGCTTCACGCAAACACCAACAACGATAAAAAGCCTGCTCTTCGTCAGGTTGTTTAGCAAACCAATCTTGTTCTGCTTGTGGCGCAAAATGGGCCATGAGCGCAGAAAAATTCCGTTTTTTCGGAAATTCAACATCAATACCGACCGCAGTTTTTTCTGATTCATTAATATGCAGCAATACAGCAACCCAATCACCAGAATGACTAATATTAAAATCGATATTCTCAACGGGAAATTGCGGTCTGCCACTTTGTGTACGATAAATTTGTCCTAAAAGTGCGGTTGATGTTCCCGCTGTTTTTAACAACTGCCAAAGCAAAAAATGTGCCAATCGACGACATTGACGTCGTTGCGTTATCCGAGAATTTCCCTGCGGTTCCGTATGCAAATTCTCAGGGATTAGTTCCCTAGGAATTTCATCAAAAGGAAAAGGTTGTTGAATATTGGCGTAGGCAATAAAAGTTGTCATACAAATAATAAATAAACATATCACTTTAATTGCATTATAAAAGGAAATCCGCCACGCACCAATGCCCCAAAAAAATAAAGGGCGTTTATCCCGCCCTTTTGAATGACAAAACAAAAGTGCGGTCAAAATCAACCGCACTTTTTTATTATTTCAACAAATATGCACGTAATTGTGCAAAATCGTCATCCATTTCATCAGAAAGTAATGGCAATTTGTTGTGTTTATCTAACGCTTCTGGCAATGGAAGATCGAACGAAAGAATGCGCTCCACAGACTCTTTAAATTTCGCAGGATGTGCCGTACATAAGAAAATACCGGTTTCATCCGCTTTAAGTTGGTCTTTCAATACTTGATAGGCGATCGCACCGTGTGGTTCACATAAATAACCTTTTGCGTACATCGCTTTTAAGGTTTCTTCTGTTTCGCCATCGCTTAACATACCTGAACCTAAATCACTTAAATTCCAGCCATTGCGTTTAAATAACTCTTCTACACGCGGCCAGTTGTTTGGGCGACTGACATCCATCGCATTAGAAAGCGTGGCTACAGTCGCTTTAGGTGCCCAGTTACCTGATTCTAAATAACGTGGCACAGTATCATTCGCATTGGTTGAAGCAATAAAGCGTTTAATTGGCAAACCTAATGTTTTTGCAATTAAACCAGCGGTTAAGTTACCAAAGTTACCACTTGGTACAGAAACCACGACATTATCACGCTTTTCTTTTGGTAATTGAGCTACGGCTTCAAAGTAATAACAAACTTGCGCCAATAAACGGCTAATATTGATAGAGTTTGCTGAATTTAAACCAATCGCTTGACGTAGCTCTGCATCATCAAACGCTTGTTTAACTAATGCTTGGCACGCATCGAAATCACCATTAATCGCAACAGTGCGAATATTCCCACCTAAAGTACAGAATAACTTTTCTTGTAATGGGCTGATTTTGCCTTTCGGATATAAAATCACGACATTGATATTTTCCAACCCGTAAAATGCATGGGCAACTGCCGCACCGGTATCTCCAGATGTTGCTGTTAAAATGGTGATTTTGCCATCACCACGCACTGCTGCCAGTGCCTGTGCCATAAAACGGCCACCAAAGTCTTTAAATGCTAACGTTGGACCATGAAATAATTCAAGCGCATAAATATTGTCTTCTATTTTTTCTAATGGTGCCGTAAAGGTGAACGCATTTTTCACCATCGCATCCAAAGTGGCTTTCGGCAATTCTTCATCAATTAAGGCGCCAAGAATTTTTTGGCTACGTTCAACCAATGGCAAGGCTAACAACTCATCAATATTGGTTAAAACGGGGATCGTTTCTGGAAAGAACAAACCTTGATCTTTGCCAAGTCCTTGACGTACTGCTTGCGCAAAATTCACTTGTTCTTCAGGGTGTTTGATGTTGTACAAATTCATTGTATATCCGTTAATTATAGAGTTTTAATAAAATGTTATTCCCCTCTTATAAAAAGAGGAGATAAAAGCGATTTGTTATTTAACCGAGCGCTCTCGCGCCATCATTATCGACCTTACAAACATGCACAAAACCTTCATTGTTTTGTAAATAATGATTTTCTAAATAAGTCGCCAGTTTTGTTGCGGTTTGTAAATCAGGTGCAATGGAGAAAATCGTTGGGCCAGAGCCTGAAATACCCGTCGCTAACGCGCCTAAATCACGAGTAGCTTGTTTCACTTCTGCGAAGTTTGGTAATAAAGCCTCACGATAAGGTTCTGCAATCACATCTTTCATCATCATCGCTGCAAGGTTTTCTTGATGCGTGTGACATGCGTGCACAAAGCCACCTAAATGACGACCATGAGAAATTACATCCTGACGCGTATAGCTTTTCGGTAAAATTGCACGCGCTTCAGCGGTTGAAACCTCAATGCCTGGATAAGCTAAGACCCAATACCAATTATCAAAAAATGGCAGTTTTTGGCAAATGTTACCGAGGGATTGTACCATAAATTGCACACCGCCTAAGTAACAAGGTGCCACATTATCATAATGGATCGAACCTGAAATACGACCTTCTAGCTCGCCCATCATCTCTAACAATTCCATTTTTGAGAATGGTTCATCGTGGAATTTATTTAATGCCACTAATGCTGCTACGATAGAGCATGCACTTGACCCCAATCCCGAACCAATCGGCATATTTTTCTCAAGGGTCAAACGCAATGGTTTAACTCTCACATTGCGTAATTTTAATTGCTCACTAAACAGTACATAGGCCTGATACACGATATTTTTTTGCGGTTCTTTTGGCAATTTACGCACAAAATAGCCCGCACTTTCGAGCTCAAAACCACTTGGAATAGACTCGATCTGTACGACATCACCTAACAATGAACCATCAATCGGTGAAATGGCTGCGCCTAATGTGTCAAACCCTACACTAATATTGGCACTAGATGCCGGAGCATAAATTCTTAACATATTATGTCCTTTTTAGTGGTGTAATGTTCTTAAAATATCCGCAAAGATGCCAGCTGCAGTCACTGCGTTACCCGCACCATAACCACGTAATAACAACGGAATTGGTTGATAATAACGAGTGTAGAATGCAAGGGCGTTTTCACCGTCTTTCACCTTATACAATGGGTTATTTTGATCCACGGCAATGATTGACACTTTGCAATGGCCATCTTTAATTTGGCCTACGTAACGCAATACTTTGCCTTCTGCTTTCGCGGCTTCAACGCGTGCTTTAAATTCCGCGTCTAACTGTGGCAACATTGCCATAAATTCATCGGCTGATTTACCTTCAGAGAAGCCTTTCGGTAACACACCTTCCACTTCCACATCGGAAAGCTCAAGTTCTAGACCCGCTTCACGCGCTAAAATAAGCAATTTACGTGCCACATCTTGCCCCGATAAATCATCACGAGGATCAGGTTCTGTAAAGCCTTTTTCTCGTGCAAGTGCGGTCACTTCTGAAAGAGACAGTCCTTCTTCTAATTTACCGAAAATGAAAGAAAGTGAGCCCGATAAAATGCCTTCAAAATACTCAAGTTCATCACCCGCTGCCAATAAATTCTGTAAATTTTCAATAACCGGTAAGCCTGCCCCTACGTTAGTTTCGTATAGGAATTTATGTTGGCTCGCTTGGGCATTACGACGTAATTCGTGGTAATAGGCTAATTCACGAGTATTCGCTTTTTTGTTTGGTGTTACCACATGGAAGCCTTCTTTTAATGCTCGTGCATAAAGTCCTGCAACCGATTCAGCCGTTGTACAATCAACAAAGACTGGGTTTACCACATGATGTAATTTAATGAAAGATAACAACACATCAAAATCAGAAGGTTGGGTTGCATTTTCAAGATCAGCTTTCCAATTATCTAGATTCAATCCGTTTTCATCTAAAAGCATTTTTGTTGAATTCGCTAAGGCACAAACACGGATCTCAATATCCTTCTTTGCAAGGTAATCTTTTTGTTGTTTGATTTGTTCAATCAATTCGCCGCCAACACCACCGACGCCAACTAGAAACATATCGACGACTTTCTTGTTATTAAAAAGGGCTTGGTGAGTCGCTTTCACGGCTTCAATCGCTTTATTTTGTGCCACTACCGCTGAAATCGAACGCTCAGAAGAACCTTGTGCAATCGCGACTAAGCTGATATTCGCTTGAGCCAATGCAGAGAAGAAACGAGCCGCGATACCTTTAGCTTGTTTCATGCCATCACCCACAACAGAGATAATAGAAAGATCTTTTGCAACTTCAATTGGTTCTAATTCATGGGCTTTTAATTCTGCAGCAAATTCTTGTTCTAAAATCGCTTTCGCTGCATCTGCTGATTTCACTGGTACGCAGAAACTAATACTGTATTCAGAAGAAGACTGCGTAATTAAAATGACCGAAATCCCTGCTTTCGACATGGCAGAGAAGACACGAGCGGCCATTCCCACCATACCTTGCATACCTGGGCCTGAAACATTAAACATTGCCACGTTATCAAGGTTAGTAATCCCTTTCACTTGTAACCCTTCAGATTTCACATGACCATCGATTATCGAACCTGGTGCAGATGAATTACCGGTGTTTTTAATCACGCAAGGGATTTGTTTTGGTAATAATGGACCAATTGTACGTGGATGGATCACTTTCGCCCCAAAATAAGAAAGCTCCATTGCTTCACGGTAAGAAAGGCTAGGTAATAAACGAGCATCTGGCACTAAACGTGGGTCACACGTATAAACGCCATCCACATCAGTCCAAATTTCACAAACAGACGCATCTAAACAAGCGGCTAAACAAGCGGCTGAATAATCAGAACCATTACGGCCTAATAACACTAATTCACCTTTATCATTACATGCGGTAAAACCGGCCATTAAAACGACTTTATCTTTACCGATACTTTTCGCATCAACGCGTTTTGTAGATTCGTCAATATCAACTGAAGATTCTAAGTAACCGCCCTGCGCTAATAATTGTTTAACTGGATCAACAATATGAACATTGTATCCACGTGCTTCAAACCACGCTTTCATCATCGCAATTGATAATTTTTCACCACGGCAGTCAATGGTTGCTTTAACTTTATCTTCTACTTTGCCAGATTGGCGGATTTCTTCTAATAAACCTTTAATTTGGGCAAATTCTGCATCAATGAGGGCTTTGGTCCCCGCAAGATCAAATTTATTATTTTCAGCGTGCAAACCATTAATGATGTTATAAAAAATTTCAATGGCTTCGTTAAAGTGGGTATCGGTTGGTTGGTTTAATGCGGCTTTTTCAGAGAGGGCTACAAGATGATTAGTAATTTTAGCAGGAGCGGATAACACACCGGCTGCTTGTTCTTCTAAATGAGCTTTTTCGATTAATTGAGCTGCTTGTGAGAAACGCTCAGGATTGGCTAATGAAGTGCCACCAAATTTTAATACGCGCATGATAATATCCTCAGATGTTGTGATTTTTAAATACTAAAAAACCCGCACTAGACTGAATGCGGGTTTTCTTGATCCTGTTTGTTATGCACTAACCCGCCCCATTAATTGTCGTAATGGTCATAATAATGGTGGTAATCGTGAAAGTGCGGTTATTTTTCATTGTGTTTTAACCTTGAAAAAAAAGATGTGTTTAGAAATACCGAAAAAGCGCTGGCTTGTCAAACACAAAATCAAAAAAATGAAGATTTTTTCTAAAAATCATCGCTTTGGTGTAGAATGAAGAGAGTTTCACATTGGTCAGGAAGGGAATTATGACAATTCAACAAGCTCTCGAAACCATTCATCAAAAAATCCAAGCCTCCACTCAACTGGCACATCGCCCTGAAAGTGCGGTCACTTTATTAGCAGTTTCTAAAACGAAACCCAATGAAGCGATTTTAGAAGCCTATCATGCAGGACAAAAAGCATTTGGGGAGAACTACGTTCAAGAAGGTGTAG
Organism: Haemophilus sp. 27098_8_127; assembly: GCF_041433495.1. Taxonomy (NCBI): domain Bacteria; kingdom Pseudomonadati; phylum Pseudomonadota; class Gammaproteobacteria; order Pasteurellales; family Pasteurellaceae; genus Haemophilus; species Haemophilus sp. 27098_8_127. Next base: position 80,356 of record NZ_JAPWBP010000003.1, on the reverse strand, counting down.
ATAAAATTCAGTATTTTGAAGCACAGAATATTCAGCTTGAATGGCATTTTATTGGCCCATTGCAATCCAATAAAACGCGTCTTGTGGCCGAACATTTCGATTGGATGCAAACGTTAGAACGTGCAAAAATTGCTGATCGTTTAAATGAACAACGCCCTACCAATAAAGCGCCTTTGAACGTTCTAATCCAAATTAATATCAGTGATGAAGCGAGTAAATCAGGTATTCAACCGGGTGAAATGATTGCGCTTGCAAAACACATTGAAAATCTACCGCACTTACGTTTACGTGGATTAATGGCTATCCCTGCTCCAACAGACAATATTGCTGAACAAGAAGCAGCTTTTAGCCAAATGGAACAATTATTTGAGCAATTGAAAGTCGCTTTCCCTCATCAACAAATTGATACGCTTTCTATGGGAATGACCGATGATATGCAAAGTGCCATTAAATGCGGTTCAACCATGGTGCGTATTGGTACAGCCATTTTTGGCGCAAGAGATTATTCGAAAAAATAATGAATAGAAAATAAAAAAGCGGTCAAAATTGACCGCTCTTTTTTATCTGGATTTCATTAAACTTCTTCGCTCTTTTCAGAGAAACGTTCAATCTTCGCACCTAAGCAACGAAGTTTATCTTCAACGTGTTCATAACCGCGATCGATGTGATAAATACGATCAACAATAGTTTCACCACTTGCGATACAACCCGCTAATACCAGGCTGATTGATGCGCGTAAATCTGTTGCCATCACTTCGGCACCAGAAAGGTGCTCAACACCGTGACAAACCGCCGTGTTACCTTCAATCTCCGCTTTACCGCCCATACGAATTAATTCTGGAATGTGCATAAAACGGTTTTCAAAGATGGTTTCAGTGATGATACTTGTACCTTCTGCCACCATGTTTAACAAGGTGAACTGAGCTTGCATATCGGTTGGGAAACCTGGGTGTGGTGCAGTACGAATATTAACAGCTTTTGGACGATTGCCATGCATATCCAATGTAATGCTATCTTCTGTGACTTCAACTTCTGCACCCGCTTCACGAAGTTTATCAATCACGGCATCCATGGTATCCGCTTTGGTATTTTTACATACCACGCGACCACCAGAAATAGCACCTGCAATTAAGAATGTACCGGTTTCAATACGATCTGGCACAATGCTGTGCTCGCAGCCAGTTAAACGCTCAACACCTTCAACGACAATGTGATCCGTACCAGCACCTGTAATTTTTGCGCCCATTTTGTTGAGGAAATCAGCTGTATCGACAATTTCTGGCTCACGTGCAGCGTTTTCAATCGTTGTTGTACCTTCAGCAAGCGTTGCAGCCATCATGATAGATAAAGTCGCACCAACGCTCACTTTTTCCATCACAATACGCGTACCTACAAGACGCTCTGCGACAACTGCTTTTACATAACCTTCGTCAAGCTCAATCGTTGCACCAAGTTTTTCTAAGCCACTAATATGAAGATCAACTGGACGAGCACCAATTGAGCAACCACCTGGTAAAGAAACTTGACCTTGATGAAAACGAGCCACCAACGGTGCTAATGCCCAAATAGAGGCACGCATGGTTTTTACTAATTCATACGGCGCAACGAAGTGATCAATTTTAGAGCAATCTAATAATACTGCACCTTCAGCATCGCGCTCTGCCTCCACACCAAGTTTACGTAAGATCTTTAAGGTGGTATCAATATCTTTGAGTTCCGGTACATTTGTTAATTTAACCGGCTCAGTTGCCAAAATTGCGGCAAAAAGAATAGGAAGTGCAGCATTTTTTGCACCAGAGATGGTTACAGTACCACTTAAGCGAGATTGCCCGCCATAAACACGAAATTTTTCCATAGAAAATCCTAGCTTGCTTGATGTAATAGACGATCCATTTTCCACTTTTCAGTGGTATAGGTTTTAATAGTTAAAGCGTGAATTTCGCCAGTTTGAAAGTAAGGCATTAATGGCGCGTAGATGGTTTGTTGCTGTTTTAATTTAGAAAGTGCTGAGATCTCATCGCTCACGACAATCACACCAAAGTGTGCATTTTCACCTTGAGCATAAACCTCATCTACATTCAGGCTTTCTTTTAAAATACGTTCAATTTCTTGCAGTTCCATTAGGATTTCCGTTTTAATGATGATCAATAAAAGTGCCAATCCAATGAGATAAATTCACTAAATCAGCAAGGGTTAATAACTGTTCCGGCGGATTTATCAACCGCACTTTTTTATTTGGTAACTGCTCACTATCATGTAGAAAATCACACAATAATGCAAAACCAGCCGAATCAATTCGTTTAATATTCGTTAAATCAAATTCAATGGTACTTTGATTCGCTAGCTTTTCTGATAAAAAAGAAGCACGTTGCTGCCATAATGGTAACAACGTGTTGCGGGATAGCTCCCCCGATAATTGGAGAGCTATCTTATCATTATTTTGGATTAAATCCCACTTTAACGCAGTCATTCGCTTATTTGCTCAATGTCACAGGTGCTGCGGCAGATTTTTGAATTTGAGCTGTTAAAGCATCAATACCTTGTTGACGTAAAATACCGCTCCATTCGTTTTGTTTGGTGACAACCATACTCACGCCTTCAGCAACCATGTCATAAGCTTGCCATTCGCCAGTTTTACTGTTTTTACGCCATTTGAAATCTAATTTAATTGGCGCTTGTCCACCATTTTGCATAATGTTTACACGAATGCTCACAAGGTTTTTGTCGCCCACTTCTTTAGCCGGTTCAATTTGAATATTTTGATCGGTGTAAGCGGTTAACACTTGTGCGTAAGCTTGTTCGATAAAATCGCTGAATGCTTTAAAGAATTTTTCACGTTGTTCTGGTGTGGTTGATTTAAAGTATGAACCTAACACTAAAGAACCTGCATAGTTTACTTGCACGTAAGGTAATAAATCATTACGCACGATAGTACGTAAATAGTTTGGATCCTTTTTAATTTTTGCCTGATTGTTTTTGATATCGGCAAATAACTTATCTGATGCTTGTTGCATCAACACATAAGGGCTCGTTTCTGCACGTACAGTTTGAGTCACAAAAAGTGCAGTCACTGCAAATGCCATTACGCTAAACCATTTTTTAAACTGAGTAAATTTCATCATAAATCTCCTAAATAAAGATTATTATTTGGCTTCAGGTTGTGCTTTGTCAGCATTGCCGTCGGCTTTTTTATCACCGTAAAGGAACTGGCCGATTAAATCTTCCAATACCATTGCGGATTTTGTGTCTTGAATTTGGCTACCGTTTTTTAACATCGCGGTTTCACCATCATCAAAACCCATTGTTAAGGCGATATATTGCTCGCCCAATAATCCCGATGTTTTGATCGATAACGAACTGTTTTCCGGAATTTCTTTATATTCTTCATTAATCGCAATACTGACTTTTGGTAAGTAAGATTTTTCGTCTAACGTAATGTCAGATACGCGACCAATGACTACCCCACCAAGTTTAAGTGGTGCACGGACTTTTAGTCCACCAATATTGTCAAAAGTTGCAGTCACCGTGTAAGATTTTGTTTCACCAAAACCTTGTACGTTTGCTACACGTAAGCCTAAAAACACTAACGCGGCGATACCGAGTAGTAAAAATAGCCCTACCCAAAATTCATATTTAATTGTTTGTCGCATAAAAATACCCTTTTAGCCTGCCCCAAACATAATGGCAGTTAAGATGAAATCGAGCCCAAGTACCACAAGTGATGCGTGGACAACCGTTCTGGTTGTGGCTTGACTGATACCTTCAGATGTTGGAATACAATCATAACCATTGAATAACGCAATCCACACCACGGCAATGGCGAAAAATACGCTTTTAATAAATCCGTTTAGAATGTCATAGCTCCAGCTGACGGCATTTTGCATCACTGACCAGAAGCTACCTGCATCGACACCTTTCCAATCCACACCAACAAGCGAGCCACCCCAAATACCAATCGCGGTAAAGAGAATCGCAAGAATTGGCATCGCAATCACGCCCGCCCAAAAACGCGGGGCAATCACACGACGTAGTGGATCGACTGCCATCATTTCAAGGCTGGAAAGTTGTTCTGTGGCTTTCATTAAGCCAATTTCAGCCGTTAACGCTGAACCTGCACGCCCCGCAAATAAAAGTGCGGTCACTACTGGGCCTAATTCCCGTAATAAAGACAGCGCCACAAGTTGTCCAAGGCTGGTTTCTGCAGAAAAATCCACCAAGACCACATAGCCTTGTAAGCCTAACACCATCCCAATAAATAAACCTGAAAGCAGGATAATTAATAAAGACTGTACACCTAATGCGTATAACTGCTTCACTAATAAAGGAAAATGCTTACGAATTTGTGGTTTACCGACTAACGCACCAAACAACATAAAGCCTGATCGGCCTAATGCACGGAAAAATTTAATTACGCTTCGTCCAAGTGAAGAAATCATATCAACGATCATTTAAATAATTCCTCCACATAATCTTTTGCTGGATAATGGAATCTCACCGGACCATCCGCTTCGCCTTTTAAGAACTGAACCACTTGAGGATCTTGGCTCGCGAGCAGTTGCTCTGATGTTCCTTCGGCTATCACATGTTTATCCGCAATAATATAGGCATAATCCGCAATGCTTAATACTTCCTGAACATCATGGGAAACCACGATAGAAGTTAAATTCAATGCTTCATTCAAGCGTTTAATTAAGCTTACGATCACGCCCATGCTGATTGGATCTTGCCCTGTAAACGGCTCATCAAACATAATTAAATCCGGATCAAGTGCAATCGCTCGAGCCAATGCGGCACGACGCGCCATCCCACCAGAAAGCTCCGAAGGCATTAAATCTGCCGCACCGCGTAAGCCCACCGCTTCTAATTTCATCAACACAATTTGACGAATTAGACTTTCCGGCAAACGGGTATGCTCGCGAATCGGAAATGCCACGTTATCAAACGTGGAAATATCCGTAAATAAAGCGCCTGATTGGAATAACATTCCCATGCGTTTACGTACTTCGTAAAGCTCGCGATTTGAAAGACGACAAATATCTTGTCCATCAAACAAAATCTCGCCTTGTTCAGGATATAACTGACCACCGATTAATTTCAGTAACGTGGTTTTCCCGATCCCTGATGGCCCCATAATAGCCGTAATCTTGCCCTGTTGGACTTTCAAATTCAGGTTATCGTAAATCACACGCTCACCTCGTTTAAAGGTCAGGTTTTTGACTTCGATTAGATTTTTATTCATTAAAATCTCATTGGTTTTACAAGAGAAAATTTATTTTCCTCTCACGTTAAAAAAGTGCGGTCGTTTTGACTGCTATTTTTGTGAAAGGTTCAAGCGGCGTTTTAATAACGTCGTGAAGCCTCGTAATAACACAAAAATCAATGACAACACATAAATAGGTAAATTACCCAGTGCAGCATAAGGCGTTTTGCCTTCTGTTGGCACCATTTTATGGGTCAGTGTGGTTTCCTCAAATTGAGGCGCTTGCGCTTCAATGTTGCCTTTTGCATCAATAAACACTGAAATCCCTGTATTCGTTGCACGAATTAATGGTTTACCTAATTCGAGTGCACGCATTCTAGCCATTTGTAAATGCTGCCAAGGGCCAATGCTATCACCAAACCATGCATCATTGGAAATAGTCAGCAAATAATCCGTTTCTTTTTTCAGATTTTCACGAAGTTGCTCACCAAAAATAATTTCATAACAAATAGCTGGTGCAAAAGCATGTTGCTTCGCCATAAATGACGGCTGTACTGCATCGCCACTTTGGAACGCAGACATTGGCAAATTAAAGACAGAATTAAGTGGACGCAACAAACTTTCTAACGGCACGTACTCACCAAATGGCACGAGATGATGTTTGCTATAACGATTTTTTGTCGTCAACTCATAAGGGAAATCAGGATTCCCTGCCGTCACAATCGAATTTAATAATTTACCACTTTGCTCATCGCGATATACGGTACCAATCATCACTTCCGTGTTTTTCTCTTTCGCGACTTTATCTAAAGCTTCAAAAAATGGCGTAATCGCATTTTCAAGGGTAGGCAATGCCGACTCGGGTAAAATAATCAAATCAGACGTGCCTAAATGCGCCAAAATTTGTTTTTGATAGATATCCACCGTTGCGTAAAGATATTCAGGATCCCATTTTAAATTTTGCTCAATATTACCTTGTGCAAGCGTGACAGTTAGTCCTTTACCGTCTTTGGGTTGAACAAAATTCACCTTACCTGCATAAGCACTTAATCCACCCACAACCAATAATAGCAATGCATTCACACTGACTAAATTCCATTGTTTTTTCGATAGTGAAAAAACAAGATTAAAAATGACCGCACTTGCCCAAACGGTAAAGAATGTCAGCCCCGTGACACCAAAGATCGGCGCGATGCCGAAAAATGGACTGTCGATTTGGGTATAACCAAATTGTAACCAAGGAAAACCAGTAAACACCCATCCACGCAAGAATTCAGTCAATGTCCAAATCGCAGCAAAAATGACCGCACTTTGCACCTGAAAACGCTGCACGAAATAAGTGAAAAGCATTGGATAAAGTGCAAGATAGGCAGAAAGCAAGCCCACCAAGAGATAACTCACGCCAAGGGATGCTCCACCAAATTGATGAATGCTGACATTCAACCAACTTACACCAAAACAGAAAAAGCCCATCGACCACAAAAAAGTGGCCAAAAGTGCGGTTGATTTTTTGGCATTTTTTGCCACAAAAAGCAATCCGCCCAAGGATACATAGGCTAATCCCCAATAATCAAACGGTGAAAAGGCAAATACGCCAATTACGCCAGAAATCAGGGCTATAAGATAAACGACTAATTTATTCATTTTATCAATACTATAAAAAAATATTCCCCCTCTTCAGCAAAGAGGGGGCTTAGAATACAGTCAGGCTAAACAACTTATTCAGCTTGTTCTTCCACGCCTTCCATATCCGATAAATGCTCATCTGGCACGGTTACACGTACCTGAATTAAACGGCGGCTATCGGCAGAGGTCACTTTAAATTGAATATTTTCTAAGGTGATTTCTTCACCTCGTTTAGGCAGATAACCAAAAGCTTGCATAATCAAACCGCCAATGGTATCCACTTCTTCATCATCAAAATGCGTATTAAATTGCGCATTAAAATCATCAATATCCGTTAACGCACGCACCGCATAAGTATGACGAGAAAGCTGACGAATATCGGCGACATCTTCCTCATCAAATTCGTCTTCAATATCACCAACAATTTGCTCTAATACGTCCTCAATGGTGACAAGACCAGATACCGCTCCAAACTCATCCACCACAATCGCCATATGAAAACGTTCTGAACGAAACTCTTTTAACATTCTATCCACGCGCTTACTTTCCGGCACAACAATGGCTGGACGAAGTAAGGCTGAAAGATCAAAGGCTTCCGCATCTTCACGTAAAAATCGGAGTAAATCCTTTGCGTGCAAAATACCTGCAACATTATCACGATCATCCGCATCAGCTATAACAGGAAAACGTGAATGTGCAGATTCAATAATCGTGTTCAAACACGCATCAAGATCTTGATTTGATTCAATAAATACGATTTGAGAGCGTGGAATCATGATATCGCGCACACGAAGCTCGGCGATTTCCATTACCCCTTCAATCATCTCACGAGTGTTTTGATCGATTAAATCGTTTTGTTCTGAATCGCGAATCACTTCCACGAGTTCTTCACGATTTTTCAGCTCACCTTGGAAAAAGCGGCCAATAAGTGATTGGAAAAAAGATTTTTTAGTTGTTTCAGTTTGATTACTCGAATGTTCTTCGTTCATAAAATTAAATATGTTACTGTCGGATTGACTGTGTAAAAAGTAGCATATTTTGACAAAAATCGCAAAAAACTTAAGCTAAATGGCTGAAAATAAAGTGCGGTTAAAAACACCATAGTTTTTAACCGCACTTCAATTTTAACTGTTGTTATGATTCCTTCTGCAGGTAGAAAGAGCTTCTATAGCTTATGCTTATTTATACGCATCCTCTGAATCGATAATTTCTACGTAGTCCGGATCTGGTATTGGTTTTTGTATGAACGCCAACCATCTTTCTAAAAGATAAGTTAGTTTCTTACGAGGTATTAAATACTCTGTATGATCGCTTTTATCATCAATTTCATCGTATTTATCTAGAAGAATCAAATAACGAATCCTTAGTTGCACAGATAGGAGCTAGTTTGCCAAAAGAATCACAATATCCAAATTCAACTATCATTATTGCCCTCTTATAGGATAAATACTTAGAACATTTTACTTGTTGTCTAACGAATTAATCCATTTATTAAAAAACACAATTTGTTCATCTACGGAAGAAGTCAGTTCACTATCTTCAGGAGAAAAAATAAAAACTAAATCTTCAAATGTAGCTTGTTTACCAAGTTTGTATTCATACACTTTTACAGCTTTTCCCATCTGTAGTAGCATGCGCGATGGATAAGCATTTCGTTTATATCCTTTACAATGTAACAATATATCAGGATATTGTTTTTTTAATCTAGATAAACAATCCCAAAAATTATCCTCTACAATACAAATTTTCATACCAAAACATTCAAAGGATATTTGGCATCGATCATTATCAACATATCCAAAATAAACAGGGAAAAATCCTGCATTACTTCCTTTAGATATTTTAAGCATCGTTTTTTCAAAGGTGCTTTTCATTTGTGATTTTTTACCTCTAGTAAAATATTACGAATTAAATGTCATTAATGTATTTCTCATACATTTTGTGTAATTACATATAAACAAAGTGCGGTTAAAAACACAATAGTTTTTAACCGCACTTTCCTTTTCAAGGATTACCTATTTAAACCTAAACTCTGTCCACTGGTAATAGCGTTCACCAGCTTTTTGAATACCACCATAATTCTGCCATTCTGGGTGGTTTGGGGTATCGGGTAGGCATTGGGTTTCAAGTGCAATGCCGCTGAAATCTTGATAAGTGCTACCTTCACGAGTTGGAGTGCCTGCAAGATAGTTTCCCGTATAAACCTGTAACGCCGCTTGGGATGTGAGCACTTCAAGGCTTAAATCTTCATTAGGGGAAGTCAATAATACACAAGGCTTTTGCCATGCTTTATTGACGATAAAAGAATGATCGTAACCTTTTGTCACCACTTGATCGCCTTGCTGAAAATCTTGTGCGATTGGTTTTGCAACACGAAAATCAAAGCTAGTATTCACCACATGTTTAAGTGGTGAATTTGGGATGCCTTCGCCATCAACCGGCAGATAGAAATCCGCATTAAGGCGTAGTGTATGATTTCGCACATCACTGCCCTGTTCGGCATTTTCTAAATTGAAATAAGCGTGGTTTGTTAAATTAAGCGCGGTTTCTTTATCACTTTCGGCTTCGTATTCAATTTTTACGCTATTTTCATCGGTCAGTGTGTAAATCACTGTGACTTGTACATTACCTTCAAAACCTTGATCACCATCAGGAGACACAAGGGAAAAACGCACAAAATTCTGACCGCAGTCTTCCACTTTCCAACGGCGTTTATCAAAGCCTTCTTTACCACCATGTAATTGATGATTGCCTTGATTCGCAACCAACTGGATTGTTCGCTCACCCAATTCAAATTGGGCGTTAGCAATACGGTTCGCATAGCGTCCTACGCTTGCGCCCAAATAAGCAGTTTGATGAGGATAATCTTCCACTTTGCAGCCAAGTAACACTTCTCGCAACTCACCATTCACAGGGACTTTACAAGAAAGCCAAGTGGCTCCCCAATCCATAAATTGCACGGTCATGCCATTTGAATTGGTGAGTTGAACAAGTTGATAAGGCTGTCCATCTGGTGCATTGAACGCCGTTTTTTCTAGCATAGACTCACTCCTTGTGAGGCTGTGCAAACATAGAAATCTTCTTTTAAGCCCGTTTGTTTTTCATAATTATCAGCAATAATTTTACGCACTTCTTCAACTTTATCATGAGGTGCAAGGGCAACAATGCAACCACCGAAACCACCGCCGGTCATTCTCGCACCACCGGTTTTACCAATCACTAATTGAGCGAGTTCCACAAGATAATCAATTTGTGGCACAGTAATCTCAAAATCATCACGCATGGACTTGTGAGATTGCCCCATTAATTCGCCTAATTTTGTTAAATCGTTATGTTTTAAGGCTTCAACGGCATCAAGTACGCGTTGGTTTTCAGTCACCACATGGCGTGCGCGTTTAGCCACTAAAACATTAAGTGCGGTCAATTCTGCTTCTCTTTTTTGGAATTCTTCTACTGACACATCACGTAAGGCTTTTACGCCAAAAAACTCTGCGGCTTTTTCACATTGCCAGCGGCGTGTGTTGTATTCACCCGTGACCAAATCATGGGGTACATTTGAGTTCACAATAATAACAGCAACATCTTTCGGCACAGGCGTTGGTTGTGTTTCTAAGCTACGGCAATCAATCATTAAGAGATGATCTTTTTGTCCTAAAGCAGAAATTAATTGATCCATGTTCCCGCAATTTGCGCCAACGAATTTGTTTTCAGCTTTTTGACCAATTAAAGCAATTTCTGTATCTGTTAAAGGTAAATCACTGAGTTGTTGGCAAAACTTACCTGTTGCCACTTCAAGTGCTGCAGAAGAACTTAAACCGGAAGAATGAGGCACATTGCCAGAAATGACCAAATCAGCACCCTGTTTAAATTGTGGACAACGTTCTTGAATAAATTTCACCACACCACGCACATAATTCGCCCATTTTTGCTCACTTTGAGGGAAATCTTCATCAAGAGAAAAGGTATCCTCAAGATCAAGATCTGCTGCATAAACATTCCAAATATGATCAGTACGTTTTGATCCCGCAATGGCTGTACCATAATTGATTGCACAAGGCATCACAAAGCCATCATTGTAATCCGTATGTTCACCGATAATATTCACACGACCTGGTGCATACACGGTCAGTTCAGGTTGCTTATTATATTTTTGAGTAAAAATGTGTTGGGATTTTTGGACTGGAGTCATATTATTTTCCTTTATCTTTCATACTCCCCCTTAACTCAAGAGGGAAAGGATTTCTTAACGTTCTTTATAATGCACTTCGCTTAACGCACGTAATCTTTCTGCTGCTTGTTCAGCGGTGAGGTCACGTTGGCTTTCACCTAACATTTCATAGCCCACCATAAATTTGCGAACCGTAGCAGAACGCAACAACGGTGGATAAAAATGTGCATGAAGCTGCCAATGTTCGTTATCTTCACCATTAAATGGTGCTGCATGGAAGCCCATTGAATAAGGGAAAGACGTTTCAAACAAGTTATCGTATTTCGTTGCCAATTTTTTCAATATCACGGCAAGATCTTTAGCTTGAGCTTCAGTTAATTCTGTTAAGCGTTTTACATGCAATTTAGGCAACAACAGGGTTTCAAACGGCCACACCGCCCAATAAGGCACCACCGCAACCCAATGCTCGGTTTCCACCACAATACGTTCTTTTTTCTCTAATTCTTTTTGAACGTAATCCACTAAAAGTACCGAACCGTGTTTTTCATAATAATTTCGTTGAGCAACATCTTCGCGTGCAACTTCATTCGGTAAAAAGCTATTTGCCCAAATTTGTCCGTGCGGATGTGGATTGGAACATCCCATTGCCGCGCCTTTATTTTCGAAAATCTGTACCCACTGATATTTTTGACCCAGTTCACGCAATTGCTCTTGCCACACTTTAATCACTTCTTCAATTTCAAGTGCGGTCAATAATGGCAAGGTTTTGCTGTGATCTGGTGAAAAACAAATAACACGGCTTTCACCACGAGCTTGGCTCATTTGGAAAAGAGGATCGGCTGATTGCTCTGGCGCGGGTGTATCTTCTAATAAAGCCGAGAAATCATTTTTGAATACATAAGGTTTATGGTAATCCGGATTCGGTTCGCCAGTGATACGTTTATTACGCGGGCAAAGATAACAATTTGGATCGTGGCTTGGCTTTTGTTCCTCACTCACTTTTTCTTGTTGTCCCTGCCATGGACGTTTAGCACGATGTGGCGAGACTAAAACCCATTGGTCAATTAACGGATTATAACGACGATGTGGATGATCTGTCGGTTCAAATACGGTTTCGCTCATATTTTTGCTCCAAAATGTAAACGATTACAAAAAATTTTCTCATAAGATAACAAATTAAAAAAAATAAACCGTGATCATTATCACAAAATCAGGAAATAAGCCGCTCATCCAATCACTTTTTTGTGACGAATGTAGCATTTTTGAAAGTAACCGCTTTCAATTTTATTCAAATTTACTATGATAATTGCTATGAAAAAATGAATGAGAGCCCAGTTATGCCTACAATTCGAGATGTTGCTGAATTAGCTTGTGTGTCGGTTGCCACTGTTTCCCGGGTGATTAATCGCTCCCCATCTGTGAGTGAAAAAACCCGTTACTCGGTACAACGCGCGATGGAAGCCTTAAATTATCAACCCAATGCAAACGCACAAGCTCTGGCAGTACAAAATACTGATACCATTGGCGTGGTGGTTACCGATGTAACGGATCCGTTCTTTGCTATCTTGGTCAAATCGGTCGATAAAGTCGCTGAAGAGCATCAAAAAACGATTTTGATCGGCATTGGATACCATCATGCAGAAAAAGAGCGTGAAGCCATTGATACCTTGCTACGCAAGCGTTGTAGCTGTTTGGTCGTTCATTCCAAAGCCCTTTCTGACGAAGAGTTACAGCATTATTTAGAAAATGTACCCGGTATGGTGGTGATTAACCGCGTGATTGCGGGTTATGAAAATCGTTGCGTCAGCCTTGATAACCGCCAAGGTACCTATCTAGCCACTGAAATACTGATTCGTTATGGTCATAAGCACATCGCCTATATTGGTTCCAACCACGGTATTTTAGATGAAACTGAGCGCAAGGAAGGCTACTTAGAGGCCTTAGAAGCGCATAACTTCCCCATTGTAGAACAAGCCATTGTGCATAATTCGCCTGATTTTGAGGGCGGTGAGAAAGCCATGATTGATTTATTGAGCTACAACTCCAATTTAACCGCAGTGGTGGCCTATAACGATACAATGGCAGCGGGGGCAATTTCCGTTTTAAATGAAAACAATATCAAAGTCCCGAAACAATTTTCCATTGTGGGATTTGATGATATGCCAATTGCTCGATATTTAATCCCAAAACTCACTACAATTAGATATCCAATTGATTTAATGGCAAATTATGCGGCAAAACTAGCGTTAAGTTTAGTCGATTCGTCTATTGTCACACCTACTGTTGTGCAATTTAATCCAACATTGGTGAGACGTTTTTCCGTAGAAAATGCAATAAAACCGTGATAGAGATCACAAATTTAAACATTGCTATGTAATCGTTTTCATTTATGTGAGTTTGATCACAGATTAACAGTTTTGATTTCGTTATGATGGATTCAGTTGCAATAGATGTACGCAACATTCCTCTATTTGATATATAAAAAATCAACAATAAAATCTCTTTCTCTACATAGGAGCGTTTTTATGAAAAAAACAGCAGTATTAAGTGCAGTCGCTTTAGCAATCGGTTTAGGTTCAGCAACTTCAGGTTTCGCAGCCGATAACCGCATTGGTGTTACCATTTATAAATATGATGACAACTTCATGTCATTAATGCGTAAAGAAATCGATAAAGAAGCGAAAGCGCTTGGCGGCATTGAGTTATTAATGAATGACTCTCAAAATGCACAATCTATTCAAAATGACCAAGTGGATGGTTTGCTTTCTAAAGGTGTAAAAGCTTTAGCGATTAACTTAGTAGACCCAGCAGCAGCTTCAACTGTTATCAAGAAAGCTAAACAAGATGACATTCCTGTTGTTTTCTTCAATAAAGACCCAGGTGCAAAAGCAATTGGTAGCTACGATCACGCTTACTATGTTGGTACAGACCCGAAAGAATCTGGTTTAATCCAAGGTGACTTAATTGCGAAACAATGGAAAGCAATGCCAGCCTTCGACTTAAACAAAGACGGTAAAATCCAATATGTATTATTAAAAGGTGAACCAGGTCACCCAGACGCTGAAGCACGTACTAAATATGTGATTGAGCAATTAAATGCTAAAGGTATCCAAACCGAACAATTATTTATTGATACCGGTATGTGGGATGCAGCAATGGCTAAAGATAAAGTGGATGCATGGTTATCTAGCTCTAAAGCTAACGAAATTGAAATGATTATTTCAAACAATGACGGTATGGCATTAGGTGCATTAGAAGCAACCAAAGCACACGGTAAAAAATTACCAATCTTTGGTGTGGATGCATTACCGGAAGTACTTCAATTAATCAAGAAAGGCGAAATTGCTGGTACCGTGTTAAACGATGGCGTTAACCAAGGTAAAGCAGTTGTTCAACTTTCTGCAAACCTTGCTAACGGTAAAGCAGCAACAGAAGGTACACAATGGAAATTAGAAAACCGTGTGGTACGTATCCCTTATGTTGGTGTAGATAAAGATAACCTAAGTGAATTCTTAAAATAAGAAAATCTATTGCTTTTCTTTAATTTTAGGGGGAAAGGAAACCCAAATTCCCTTTCCCCTTTTTTGATGAGGTTGGATATGACAACTCAAACCCAAGACAGTGATGTACTACTGACAATGACGGATGTCAGTAAGTCTTTCCCCGGTGTAAAAGCCCTTGATCACGCCAATCTAACAGTTCGTTCTCACTCTGTTCACGCCTTGATGGGCGAAAACGGGGCGGGTAAATCTACATTATTAAAATGCCTCTTCGGAATTTATGCAAAAGACGAAGGTGAAATTTTATTCTTAGGCAAACCTGTTGATTTTAAAACATCAAAAGAAGCCCTTGAAAATGGGATTTCAATGGTTCACCAAGAACTTAACTTGGTGCGTCAAACCAGTGTAATGGATAACCTATGGTTGGGTCGCTACCCACTTAAAGGTCCTTTTGTGGATCACGCCAAAATGTATCGTGATACCAAAGCGATTTTCGATGAATTGGATATTGATGTTGATCCAAGAGAAAAAGTGGCCAAACTTTCCGTTTCACAAATGCAGATGATCGAAATTGCGAAAGCGTTCTCTTATAACGCTAAAATCGTAATTATGGATGAGCCAACATCCTCACTTTCAGAAAAAGAAGTGGAACATCTTTTCAAAATTATTCAAAAATTAAAAGATCGCGGTTGTGGCATTATCTATATTTCACACAAAATGGATGAAATCTTCAAAATTTGTGATGAAATCACCATTCTTCGTGATGGTAAATGGATCAATACCGTTCAAGTTAAAGGCACCACCATGGAAGAAATTGTTTCAATGATGGTTGGCCGTGAATTAACACAACGTTTCCCCGAAAAAACTAACGTACCAAAAGAAATCACGCTTGAAGTGGAACATTTAACAGCAGTTAACCAACCTTCTATTCAAGATGTTTCCTTTAATTTACGCAAAGGTGAAATTTTAGGTATCGCAGGTCTTGTTGGTGCAAAACGAACCGATATTGTGGAAGCCATTTTTGGTGTGCGTGAATTAAAAGAAGGGACGATCAAACTCAACGGAAAAATCGTGAAAAATCATACCGCACTTGAGGCGATTAACCACGGTTTTGCTTTGGTGACTGAGGAACGTCGTTCAACCGGGATTTATTCAAACCTAAGTATTGAATTTAACTCTTTGATTTCAAATATGAAATCTTACCTCACCCCATTGGGGTTGCTCAGCAATAAAAAAATGGCGAGCGATACACAATGGGTGATTGATGCGATGAACGTGAAAACACCTTCTCACAAAACAACGATTGGATCGCTTTCTGGTGGTAACCAACAAAAAGTCATTATCGGCCGTTGGCTTTTAACCCAACCAGATATATTAATGCTCGACGAACCAACTCGTGGTATTGATATTGGGGCAAAATTTGAAATTTATCAGCTCATTCAAGAACTCGCTAAAAAAGATAAAGGCATCATTATGATTTCATCAGAAATGCCAGAACTATTAGGCGTAACAGACCGAATTTTGGTCATGAGTAATGGTCGTGTTGCCGGCATCGTTGAAACGGCAAAAACGTCCCAAGAAGAAATTTTGCAACTTGCCGCAAAATATTTATAAATCATAAAGGAACAAATTATGAGTGCCTTACCAAAAAATAAATCATTCGATTTCTTAAAACAAAATGCGATTTATTTTGTGTTGTTGATTTTACTTGGCATCATCATCGCACAAGATCCAACATTCTTGAATGTTCGCAACTTTAGTAACATTTTAACTCAATCATCCGTCCGTCTCATTATTGCCCTAGGTGTTGCAGGCTTGCTTATCACTCAAGGTACCGACTTATCTGCCGGTCGCCAAGTAGGTTTAGCAGCGGTTATTTCTGCTACCCTCTTGCAATCAATGGAAAACATGAACCGCGTGTTCCCGGATTTAGGTGAAATTCCTATTCCAGTAGTTATCCTGACTGTTTGTGCGGTAGGTGCTGTAATCGGCTTAGTGAATGGTTTAGTTATCGCTTATCTCAATGTAACCCCGTTCATTGCAACTATGGGTACCATGATCATCGTTTACGGTTTCAACTCACTTTATTATGATGGCGTGGGTGGCTCACCAATTGCAGGCTTCAGTGAATCTTTCTCTAACTTCGCACAAGGCTTCTTCAGACTTGGTTCGTTCAAATTATCCTACATCACTATTTATGCTGCAATTTGTGCATTCTTAGTATGGGTAATGTGGAATAAAACACGCTTCGGTAAAAATATCTTTGCTATCGGTGGTAACCCTGAAGCCGCAAAAGTATCTGGCGTAAACGTAGCGCGTAACCTTGTTGTGATTTACATGATTGCTGGTATGTTCTATGCATTCGGTGGTATGTTAGAAGCAGGTCGTATCGGTAGTGCGACCAACAACCTTGGTTTCATGTATGAATTAGATGCGATTGCTGCCTGCGTAGTAGGTGGTGTATCTTTCGCCGGTGGTGTGGGTACTGTTATCGGCGTAATCACTGGTGTTATCATCTTCACCGTTATTAACTACGGTTTAACTTACATCGGTGTAAACCCTTACTGGCAATATATCATTAAAGGTAGCATTATCATCCTCGCGGTTGCTATCGACTCCTTAAAATACGCGAAGAAAAAATAATTAAAAACAACGATAAAAATAACCGCACTTTAGTAATAAAGTGCGGTTTTATTTTGAGGTAAATTCTCAAAACAAAAAGCGAGCCTCTCAGCTCGCTTTTTTAATCGAATCGATTACTCGTATTCATCTAACCATTTCAACAAAATCGCTTCCAGAATACTCTCGTTAGATTTCATTGGATCATCATCAAAACCGTCTAGCTCACAAATCCATTTATGCAAATCCGTGAAACGTACTGTTTTAGGATCTAAATCTGGATTACGATCATAAAGCTCTTCTGCGATAAGTTGGGCATCAGTCCATTTCATTAGTGAGCCGCCTCATTCGCATGGTTAATATTATATTTAGGAATTTCCACCACTAAATCTTCATCGCCCACGACACATTGGCAAGAAAGGCGGCTATCCATTTCTAAGCCCCATGCTTTATCCAACATGTCTTCTTCTTGATCGGTAGCTTCATTTAATGAATCAAACCCTTCACGAATGACTACATGGCATGTTGTACAAGCACAAGAACCATCGCAAGCATGATGAATTTCAACGCCCGCATTATGTGCCACTTCTAATAAGTTGTCGCCTGCTGCTGCATCAACCACCATACCCTCTGGGCAGAATTCTTCATTCGGTAAAAAAATCACTTTTGGCATATTACTTTCCTCAATATAAAAAACTCGTTAATTTATAACCGCACTTTATTGCTCAATATCTGATACAGATTTACCTGTAAGCGCTTGATTAATGGATTTATTCATTCGTCTTGCCGCAAATTCTTGAGTCGCGACATCAAGGGCTTTGATTCCCTGAACGATAGCATGACGATCTGCGCCTTCTTTTACATCCATTAATTGTTTCAATGCATTTTCAATTTGGTGGAATTCAGCTTCGGTTAATAAGTCAGCCCCATCTTGTTGTAATGCCACAATCACGCTCTCAATCACACGATCAGCTTCAACACGTTGCTCAGCTAATTCACGGGCTTGCATATCATCTTGTGCATTATCAAAAGAAGCTTTAATCATTGCCGTTACTTCTTCATCTGTTAAGCCATAAGAAGGCTTAATTTGAATCGATGCTTGGACTTTAGTGGATTTTTCCATGGCGGTTACACTTAATAAGCCATCTGCATCCACTTGATAAGTCACTCGAATATGAGCCGCGCCTGCCACCATTGGCGGAATACCACGCAACGTAAAACGACCTAAAGAACGGCAATCATCCACTAACTCACGCTCACCTTGTACCACATGTACCGTCATCGCTGTTTGACCATCTTTAAAGGTGGTAAATTCTTGCGCGCGAGCCACTGGAATCGTGGTATTACGTGGAATGATTTTCTCCACTAAACCGCCCATGGTTTCAATACCTAAAGAAAGCGGCACCACATCGAGTAACAACATATCGCTGTCATTTTTGTTGCCCACTAAAATATCCGCTTGAATTGCCGCACCTAAGGCTACTACTTTATCTGGGTCAATCGAGGTTAATGGCGTTTTACCGAAGAATTCGCCTACTTGCTCACGTACGTAAGGCACGCGAGTTGAACCACCAACCATAACTACTTCTTGTACGTCTTCAGCTTCAATATGCGCATCTTTCAATGCACGACGACAGGTTAATAAAGAGCGTTTTACCAATGAGTGGATTAATTCATTGAATTGCTCACGACTTAACTCACCTTCAAATCCGCGCCAAGAAATGACCGTACTTTGCTCACTCGTTAAAGCAATTTTAGTCTGAGTCGCTAAGCTTAAAAGCTCACGCTGCTCATTTACATTTTGTGGTTGAATACCTGCTTGCTCAACAATCCAATCGGCAATTAAATGGTCAAAATCATCACCACCTAAGGCAGTATCCCCACCCGTTGCTAAAACTTCAAATACACCTTTAGATAAGCGTAAAATTGAGATATCAAAGGTACCGCCACCTAAGTCATACACAGCAATGACGCCTTCTTTTCCGCTATCTAAGCCATAAGCAACCGCTGCTGCAGTGGGTTCATTTAATAAACGTAATACATTCAACCCTGCAAGACGTGCTGCATCCTTCGTACTTTGGCGTTGAGCATCATCAAAATAAGCAGGGACAGTAATCACCACACCAGAAAGCTCACCTGCAAGGCGTTGTTCTGCAATATGATTTAAACGAGATAAAATATCCGCAGAGACTTCAATTGGGCTTTTTTTACCTTGATGCGTCACCAATAATGGCAAGCCATTTTCACTTGCCACAAACTCATAGGGTAAGTTTGTGTAACGTGATTGCACATCTGCAAGACTACGACCAATCAAACGTTTAACCGAAATAATCGTATTTTTAGGATCAATTGCAGCTTTGGCAAATGCTTCAGTACCCACAAGTTTTTCATTTTCACCATAATAAACGACTGAAGGGACAAGGCTTCTGTCTTGTTCATCATTCAAAATGGTTGCTTGACCGCTACGTACAGCGGCAACTAAAGAGTTTGTTGTACCTAAATCAATCCCTACCGCAAGACGATGTTGATGTGGTGCAGCCGTTTGTCCCGGCTCTGCAATTTGGAGTAATGCCATATCTCTTTTTATCTCTAATAATTAATTCGTTAAGGGCTCGCTATGCCACTGAATAAGCTTGTGCAAATTTATCTTGTTCGGTGAAACTTGCATTGTAATGCGTTTCAATGTTGACTTCGCGTCGTTCACGCTGATTAATCTCAGTCGTCTTATCTTCTGAAAGCTCTGGTGTAAAAACAATCATGTGGTTACCATCGAGTTGTTTTACATCTTCTTGCCAATTTTGCCAAAACAGATTTTGGTAAAATGCTTCAATGTCACCATTTAATGCCCAAGCCAAGAAATCCGTATAGGTAAAATTTAAATCATGCCAAGTTAAGTCTTTTGGCGAAAAATAATAAATCTTGCCAAGATTAGAACCTAAAGAACCACCATTTAAAGCAAAATAACCACCAATGACATCGTCTGCAACGAGCAAATATTTTGGTTTATCACCTGATTGATTAAAGGATTTGCTAAAATTCCAATCCATTAATCCACGGGGTAATTTAAAACTGCCTGACCCCAATATACGTAACCAGCCATGATGGATTAAAATGCCACCGGTTTCATAAATGACCGCTCCCATAGGAGAAGACGTTGGCATTTGCATGGTGAAAAGTTCACGTTCTGCACTAGATTGATCTTTTTTAATCACTTCACAATGATTACGAGCACGCTCAATCCATTGGGAAATGGTTCCCCACGCAGATTTTGAGGCATCAGTCAGTTGTTCTAAAGTTTGCATAATCGAGTTTCATTAGTATGAGGGCAATTACCCATTTATCAATAGCGAAAAGGGCGTATTAAACGCCCTCAAGATTATAATTCAAATAGACGTTCTTCTACTTGGCTAATTTCATCCGCCAATTTTTTTAGAAAACGTAATTTATCACAGAACTGTGCAGCAGTTGACCATTGTTGCTCATTTAGTTGTTCTTCAAGTGCGGTCAACATTTCTTTTGTTTCTTTTTTAACGCGTTTCGCAAAGGATTCTAATGCATTTTCATCCTGGCTTTGCTCAATGTTTTCGAGTTCTTCTCGCCATTCTAATTGCTGCATTAGGAATGCCATATCTTGTGTGCTCTTTTGCTCTAAATCCTGTGTTTCTCCCGTATTTAACGCAATAATTGCTTCTGCACGTAAAATTGGGTCTTTCAAGGTTTTTAATGCATCATTAACTTCTGTTGACTTTTGCATTGCGATACGTTGTTCTTGCGCATCTGCCGTAACAAAATTATCAGGGTGCAAGCTCTTTTGAAGCACTAAATAGCGTTCAGACAAAAGGGCTTGATCAACATTAAAAGCAACGGGCAAATCAAAAATAGCAAAAGGATTTGTCATTTCTATTCCTTAAACGTGGAAACTCTCACCACAACCACAAGATTCTTTCACGTTCGGGTTGTTATATTTAAAGCCTTCATTCAAGCCTTCTTTAACGTAATCTAGCTCAATGCCATTTAAATAAACCAAGCTTTTTGGATCGACGATAACTTTCACGCCATACTGCTCAAAAACAAGATCGTCATCATTGAGCACATCAACGAATTCAAGCACATAGCCTAAACCCGAACAACCTGATGTTTTCACACCTAAGCGTAAACCGATGCCTTTTCCACGATTTTCAAGAAAAGTACGAACTCGTTGCGCCGCTTTTTCAGTGAGTGTTATAGACATATTCTGATCCTTAAATTGATAAAGTGCGGTCATTTTCGACCGCACTTTTGATTACTTACCTTGTTTATTTTTGTAGTCAGCAATAGCGGCTTTAATTGCGTCTTCTGCTAAGATTGAGCAATGAACTTTTACCGGTGGTAATTCAAGTTCTTCCGCAATTTGGCTGTTTTTGATTGCACCTGCTTCATCTAAAGATTTGCCTTTTACCCACTCGGTAATTAAAGAGCTAGAAGCAATCGCAGAACCACAACCATAAGTTTTGAATTTTGCATCTTCAATAATACCGCTGTCATTTACTTTAATTTGTAACTGCATAACATCACCGCAAGCTGGCGCACCCACCATGCCGGTGCCCACAGAATTATCTTTTTTGTCCATTGAACCAACATTGCGTGGATTTTCGTAATGATCGATAACTTTTTCGCTGTATGCCATATTATTTTCCTTTCCTAAATAAGTTGCTATCAGGCGGTCAAGCCGCCTTGAAAATTAGTGGGCTGCCCACTCAATAGTATTTAAATCAATGCCTTCTTTGAACATATCCCAAAGTGGGGATAATTCACGAAGTTTCGCTACTGCACCATGCATTAAATTAATGGTGTAATCAATTTCTTCTTCAGTGGTCCAACGACCAAGCGTGAAACGAATTGAGCTATGTGCCAATTCATCATTACGACCTAATGCACGTAATACATAAGATGGCTCTAAACTTGCAGACGTACAAGCAGAACCAGAAGATACTGCGATATCACGTAATGCCATCATTAATGACTCACCTTCAACATAGTTAAAGCTGATATTCAAATTATTCGCTACGCGGTGTTCCATTGAACCATTTACATAGGTTTCTTCAATGTCTTTAAGACCATTGTATAAACGATCGCGCAATGCTCGGATACGTGGCATTTCAGTATCCATTTCTTCTTTTGCAATGCGATATGCTTCACCCATACCAACGATTTGGTGTACTGGTAATGTACCTGAACGCATACCACGTTCGTGACCACCGCCATGGATGATCGCTTCTAAACGAACACGCGGTTTACGGCATACATATAATGCACCAATCCCTTTTGGTCCGTACAATTTGTGGCTAGACATTGACATTAAATCAACCTGTAATTCCGCGAGATTGATTTCGACTTTACCTACACTTTGTGTTGCATCTACGTGGAAAATGGTTTTGTTTGCACGGCAAAGCTCACCAATTGCTTTAATATCTTGAATTACGCCAATCTCATTATTTACATGCATGATTGACACAACAATTGTGTCTGGACGCAATGCTGCTTTAAATTTCTCAAGATCGATTAAACCATCTTCTTCTGGATCTAAATAAGTGACTTCAAAGCCTTCACGCTCTAACTGACGACAAGTATCCAATACGGCTTTGTGTTCAGTTTTGCAAGTAATAATGTGTTTACCTTTTGTTTGATAAAAGTGCGCTGCACCTTTAATTGCAAGGTTATCTGCTTCTGTTGCGCCAGAAGTAAATACGATCTCACGTGAGTCTGCGCCAATCAAATCCGCAATTTGATTACGTGCAATATCAACGGCTTCTTCAGCTTGCCAGCCAAATTTATGTGAACGAGATGCTGGATTACCGAATACACCATCAATGGTTAAATATTCCATCATTTTTTTAGCCACACGTTCATCAACTGGACATGTTGCTGCATAATCTAAATAAATTGGTAATTTCATTTTCACTCCTAAATAACTACCAAAAATGCCATCATTTTGACCGCACTTTGATCTACTTTCCCATTATTGGTTGATTACAATTAAGTCATCAAAATCTTTGTGAGCTTTATGCTTTCCAGCTTTTTTCTCTACAAGCTCAGCTAATGTAATCTCATCTAAAAAATCAGAAATGCGATCACTTAAATCTTGCCATAATGTATGAGTTAAACACTCTACTCCGCCTTTGCAATTTCCTTTACCAAGGCATCTTGTGACATTAATGTTCTCATTTACGGCTGAAATCACCATACCGATAGAAATTTGATCAGTTGGTAACGCTAAACGATAGCCACCACCTGGGCCGCGAACGCTTTTTACTAATCCTCCTCGACGCAATTTGGCAAATAATTGCTCAAGATAAGAAAGTGAAATATTTTGACGTTCTGAGATATCCGCTAAACAAACTGGGTTTGTTCCTGCGTGTAATGCGATATCTAAAATTGCGGTAACCGCATATCGTCCTTTAGATGTTAGTTTCATAAAGCATCCCTATAAATCGCCATCTAGGTAGTTTACCTATCTGACTATGATAGTCAATTTTACTCTTTTTGCAGATTAAGGCGTTTTTCAATCGCACTTAACATTCCTCGCAAAATATTTAATTCATTTTTTTCTAGAGAAGAACGGTTATAAAGTCGTCTTAACTTTTGTATAACCCCTTGATTTTGAATAAAACCAAGAGACTGATACACCTGTTCCGTATGAGCAAAAAAATACTCCATTTCTTGTGCTGTTGGATAGATATCTTCTATCGTTGAAAGTGTACTTTCCGTTTTATTTTTTGTTAAAAATGCCATGCGCATTTCATAACTTACCAACTGTACTGCCATCGCTAAATTAAGCGAAGAATATTCAGGGTTAGCAGGGATATTTAAATGATAATGACATTTAAGTAATTCTTCATTTGTGAGCCCAACACGCTCACGACCAAACACGATCGCTACTTGCCCTTGATGTGTACTGGCTTTCTCTGCACACTCTCTTGGCTCAATAAGCGTACTCTGTAAATGACGTAATCTTGCACTCGTACCAATCACTAATGAGCAATCTTCTATTGCTTGTTCAAAAGTATCAACAATGTGGGCATTACGCACGACATCATCAGCACCTGCTGCTAATGCAATAGATTGCTCATCCACTGATTTTGGTGAGACCAAATAAAGATTGGATAATCCCATTGTTTTCATCGCACGCGCCGCTGAACCGATGTTCCCGCTATGTGATGTTTCAACCAAAACAATTCGAATATTTTGTAACATTTTATGCCCGACTTAAATTTGTGGATATTCTACCATAATAACCGCCAAATATAGTCAAGAATTTTGAAAATATTTTAATTTTTTGTAAATTTTTTAACAAATAGGAGGAATAAGATGTTGACTGGTGGGCTGTGAGAGGCTCGAACTCTCGACCGACGGATTAAGAGTCCGCTGCTCTACCAACTGAGCTAACAACCCAACCGGTTAAATAATGATCTTTAAATAGATGGTGGGTCGTGAAGGATTCGAACCTTCGACCAACGGATTAAAAGTCCGCTGCTCTACCGACTGAGCTAACGACCCATTTGGGAATTCTTCGAAATAAAAGTGGTGGGTCGTGAAGGATTCGAACCTTCGACCAACGGATTAAAAGTCCGCTGCTCTACCGACTGAGCTAACGACCCACATCATTTCGTAACAGGTGCGTATATTACCGATTTTATTTTCTGACGCAAGAAAAATCTGAAGAAATTGTGTTAATTGCGTGAATACTCGTCAATTTCTGACAATATCTTAGAACAAATAAAAAAGGAGAGTATTTCTACTCTCCCTTTTTCTAAGAATCAAAATTCTCTAAAAATTAGTATGCTAACACTGCACGACGGTTTTTAGAGTATGCTGCTTCATCGTGACCTAACACTGCAGGTTTTTCTTCACCGTAAGAAACAGTTGATACTTTACCAGCGTCAACACCTTTACCAGCTAAGAAACCTTTAACTGCATCAGCACGACGTTGACCTAAAGCGATGTTGTACTCTGGAGTACCACGTTCGTCAGTGTTACCTTCAACAACAACTTTAGAAGCTGGAGTTGCATTTAAGTATGCAGCGTGAGCATCTAAGATTTGAACGTATTCACCTTCGATGTTGAATTTGTCGAAACCGAAGTAAACGGTGTTGTAACGTTGTTGAAGATCTTCAACAGAGTAACCACCGAAAGTTTGACCGTTGTTAGCACCGTTGCCTGCTGCATCGTTATTTGATGAGCTACATGCTGCTAATGCAGCTACTGAACCAGCAACTAATAATGATTTAACAAATTTGTTCATTAGATTTCTCCTCAATGAGTTTTTTTATTTAGTCAAGTATGGAGACCAAGCTGGAAATTTCACTTGGCCATTACTTCCTGGAAGACTCGCTTTAAAGCGACCATCTGCAGAAACTAATTGTAACACCTTTCCTAGCCCTTGTGTAGAGCTGTAAATAATCATGATACCGTTAGGAGAAATACTTGGGCTTTCACCTAAGAAAGATGTACTTAATACTTCAGAACTACCGCTGGTGAGATCTTGTTTCACTACGTTGTTATTACCGTTGATCATCACGAGTGTTTTACCATCACTACTGATTTGCGCACTACCGCGACCACCAACTGGCGATGCACCACCACCGCTTGCGCTCATGCGATAAACTTGTGGTGAACCACCTCTATCTGAAGTAAAGAGAATTGAGCTACCATCTGGAGACCATGATGGCTCTGTATTATTACCCGCACCGCGAGTTAATTGAGTCGGTGTACCACCATTTGAGCTCATTACATAGATGTTTAATAAACCATCTTGTGAAGAAGCAAATGCGAGTTTAGAACCGTCCGGAGAGAATGCTGGCGCACCGTTATGTCCTGGGAAAGAAGCAACCACTTTACGAGAACCTGAACCTAAGTCTTGTACAACAAGTTGTGATTTTTTGTTCTCAAAAGATACATACGCTAAACGTTTACCATCTGGAGACCATGCTGGAGACATAATTGGTTGTGAGCTACGATTTACGATGAATTGATTGTAACCATCATAATCTGCTACACGAACTTCATAAGGTTGTGAACCACCATTTTTTTGCACTACATAAGCAATACGTGTTCTGAATGCACCACGAATACCGGTTAATTTTTCAAATACTTCATCACTCACAGTATGTGCACCGTAACGCAACCATTTATTAGTCACTGTATAGCTATTTTGTGCAAGCACTGCACCTGGTGTACCTGATGCTCCCACAGTATCAACTAACTGATAAGAAATATTATAACCGCTACCAGTTGATGTTACTTGACCTACCACAACAGCATCAATACCTAAAGCTGTCCAAGCTTCTGGTTTCACTTCTGCTGCAGTCGTTGGTTGTTGTGGCATTTGGCTTACTGGAATTGGGTTAAATTTACCACTATTACGTAAGTCATCCGCAACAATTTGACCAATATTTTCAGGTGCAGAACCTGCGAAAGGAACAACTGCGATAGGACGAGCGCCATCAACACCTTCATCAATCACAATTCGCACTTCATCTTCTGCCATTGCGGTGCTTGCAAATGCAAACATCACCACAAATAGCCCCATAACACGTTTGATCAATTTCATTTAATCACCTTATTTTAACGTTGTTACTTTCTTAAAACCGATTATCGAGCATTGATATCAAAATCGATAGTCGGCGCTTTATATTTCTCATAAATAGCATCAGATGGTGCAGCTGGAACTTTTTTCGTTCTCGCTACCGCACTTAATGCTGCTGTACAAATATCATCAGGTCCAGAAACGCGTTGGTAGCCTAGAATAGTACCATCTCGACCGAGTTGGATTTTAATGCTACAAACTTTACCGGCAAAGCTTGGATCTTTTAAGAAGCGGCGTTGAATTTCACGCTTAATTACACCTGCATATTGGTCACCGACTTTGCCACCGTCTCCAGCTCCAAGTCCAGCACCACTACCTTGTGTACCACCTTTATTCGCATTGCCACCTTTAGATGCGCTACCACCACCGATGTCACCACCATTCATGAAATCATCTAAAGCTGCTTGATCCGCTTTACGTTTTGCTGCATCTGCTTTTGCTTTCGCTTCTGCATCTGCCTTAGCTTTTGCTTCAGCCTTCGCTTTCGCCTCTGCATCTGCTTTCGCTTTTGCATCAGCCTCAGCTTTTGCTTTAGCCTTAGCATCTGCTTCTGCTTTGGCTTTAGCATCTGCTTCTGCCTTAGCCTTCGCTTTTGCTTCAGCATCGGCTTTCGCTTTTGCCTCAGCCTTGGCTTTAGCATCTGCTTCAGCTTTTTCTT
The DNA here is from genome assembly GCF_041433495.1 of Haemophilus sp. 27098_8_127. Classification (NCBI taxonomy): domain Bacteria; kingdom Pseudomonadati; phylum Pseudomonadota; class Gammaproteobacteria; order Pasteurellales; family Pasteurellaceae; genus Haemophilus; species Haemophilus sp. 27098_8_127. The sequence goes on along the minus strand of NZ_JAPWBP010000003.1, from coordinate 52,960 downwards.
TCGCTTTTTGAGCTTCGGCTTGTGCTTTAGCTTTTGCCTCTTCCTCAGCCTGTTTAGCGGCTGCCGCTAAACGTTTTGCCTCTGCATCAGCTTTTAATTTCGCTGCTTCAGCCGCTTGTTTTGCTTTCGCTTCTTCAGCTTGTTTCTGCTTTTCTAACGCCTCTTGACGAGCAAGTTCTTGTTGCTGTTTTTGCTTTTCAATTTCTTGCTGCTTTTGTTTTTCAAGTTCTTTTTGACGTTGAATTTCCTGCTGACGCTTAATCTCTTCTTGTTTCGCAATTTCTTGCTGATTTGGTTCAGGTTCAGGCTCTGGTTTTTTCTCTTCGACTACAGGTTCTGGTTTTTTCTGTTTATCAGTTTGACCTTTTTTCTGTTGTTGAATACGTCCCCATTCCTGCGCAGCGCTGCCAGTATCAACCATCACAGCTCCCATGGCATCACCTTCACCTTCTCCACCACCCATTATTTCAACGGTTTGATAAAGAGAGCTCCAAATCAACAAAGCAAACAATGCAAGGTGCATCGCAATAGAGATGACAAACTCATTTGCACGTTTTTTTCGTCGATTATTCTGCACGGTTTTACCTACTTATTCTTAAATCGGGTTGGTCATTAAACCCACAGACTTAATGCCGGCAAGATGTAGTAAATTCAGTGCTTTAATCACTTCTTCATAAGGTACATCTTTTGCTCCGCCCACTAAGAACATTGTGTTATTGTCTTTATCAAATTCTTGTTTTGATAATTGGGTTACCATTTCTTCGTTAAGGCCTTCTTGGCGTTGACCACCAATAGAAATAGAATACTGCCCTACACCCGCTACTTCTAAGATAACCGGTGTTTTATCTTCATTTGATACATTTTGACTTTGCACCGAATCAGGGAGTTCCACTTGAACGCTCTGACTGATAATCGGCGCGGTTGCCATAAAAATTAACACCAAAACTAAAAGAACATCGAGAAATGGCACGATGTTAATTTCAGATTTAATGTCTTTACGCTGACGACGAGCCATAATTTCCTCTAAAACTTCGCTAAAATCCACCGCACTTTTTTAATTTATCAAGTTCGGTCAATTTTTCATTTATTTTTAATGGGGCGCTTTACCAAAAGCTTGACGATGTAAAATTGTGGTGAATTCATCAATGAAGTTACCATAATTTTGTTCAATCGCATTAACACGTAAGCTTAAACGGTTATACGCCATTACAGCTGGAATCGCCGCAAACAAACCGATTGCTGTTGCGATCAAGGCTTCTGCGATACCTGGAGCAACCATTTGTAATGTTGCTTGTTTCGCACCACTTAATGCCATAAATGCGTGCATGATCCCCCAAACGGTACCAAATAAACCAATATATGGACTGACAGAAGCCACTGTTGCTAAGAAGGGTACACGACTTTCAAGCGCTTCTACTTCACGATTCATCGCAAGGTTCATCGCACGAGTGGTACCTTTAATGATTGCTTCTGGGGCATCTGCGTTCACTTGTTTTAAGCGAGAGAATTCTTTAAAACCAACAAAGAAAATTTGTTCGCTACCAGTTAATACTTCACGACGATTAGATAAACCATCATAAAGTTTATTTAAATCTTCACCAGACCAGAAACGATCTTCAAAAGTATTCGCTTCTTTTAACGCACTCGTCAAAATACGGCTACGTTGAATGATGATTGCCCAAGAAATAATTGAGAACGAAATCAAGATCACAATTACAAGTTGAACAACGATACTCGCTTTTAGAAAAAGATCTAAAAAGTTCAATTCTGCAGTCATTGCATACTCCGAAAAGTTATTTACTTTAAAAATGCCGCTTTTAATTCTTCAGGAATTGCGACAGGTTTCATTTTGCCTAGATCAACACAGGCTACCTTTACAGTAGCCTTCGATAACACCACTGCCTCACGAACTAACCGCTGTTCAAAGAGAATTGTTGCTCCTTTCGCTGCCGTTATTTCCGTTTCGACAATAAGATAATCATCCAATTTTGCCGGAATACAATAGTCAATAGACATGGTTTTGACCACAAAAGCTAACTGTTGTTCCTGCAATAATGATTGTTGGGAAAAATTAAGCGTTCTTAAATATTCAGTTCGCGCACGCTCAAAGAAATGTAAGTAACGTGCGTGATACACTACTCCGCCAGCATCCGTGTCCTCATAATAGACACGAACCGGAAAGGTAAAACATTGGTTATTCAAAATAATGCTCAAATTATCAGCCATAACAAGCCGGTTATTTTAAAACCTGTTTATTAGATGTGCAAGCTCCAAATAATAATATTTGTCTATCGTTCTTATAAAAACCAATGCTGAACAATGGCAATTATTGTGGTGAAATAACCAATAAATGGCAAGAAAACTAGCTGCCATATTGCTCGGCGAATGTCGAATCCGATACCGTGGATCCACAAATTAATCAATCCCCAAAAAATCGCAAGAATCCAAGCTGGATGTGCAGTACGAAGTGCGGTCGAAAATTGATTTAAATTTAAAAAGAAAGCCGCGGTTAAAAATAATGCTAAAATAAACGAAAGGGTTCGCAAGGAACCCTTATTGCTTAATTGATAGAGTGAATTAATCATCATTACTCGTCAAATTTACCTGACTTTTCTTTGCCAATGGTTAATTTAGCACTCACCATAACTGCAGCCAACACACCCACTACCCAAATTACATATAACATATTGTTTCTCCTTAGTATAATGAGTTTTTGTTGTCTTCAACAAAGCTTTCATCCAAGCGACCAAACATTTTGTAGTATGACCAAATGGTGTAAAGCAATGAGATGGTAACAAATACTAGTGCCAAGTAGAACATTAAGGTTAATGTTAATTCACTTGACGTTGCATCCCACATTAACAAGCTTTGTTCTGGATGAGTACTTGAAGGCATTACAAATGGGAACATTGATACTGCCGCAGTAATAATCACACCAGCCATGGTTAATACAGAGAAGAAGAACGCAAAACCACAACGATTTGCTTTAGATGCAATCACATTTAATAATGCACCAACCACAGCTAATACTGGGAATGCCCATAAAGCTGGATTTTCATTGAAGTTTTTGAACCATGCACCTGCCTCAACTGCCACTTGTTTACCTGAAGCTGGCGCTGATGCCGCAAAGTGATCAATCGTGCTAGTCGCCACATAACCGTCTTTGAAAGAAAGCCACACACCTGCAAGCACAAAAGTAATTAATGTCACTAATGCACCGATTTGTGTAATTGCTCTTGCGCGATCACGCAATGCAGCTGTGGTTTTCATTTGTAACCAGTTTGCACCGTGAGTCACTAACATTGCAAGGCTTAACACACCGCAAAGTAATGCGAATGGGTTTAATAATGCAAAGAAAGAACCTGTGTAAGTTGCTTGTGAAAGCTCGTTTAATTCGAATGGTACACCTTGTAATAAATTACCAAATGCTACACCGAATACTAATGCAGGTACAAAACCACCCGCAAATAAGCCCCAATCCCACACAGCACGCCATGTTGGATTATCAATTTTCGCACGATATTCAAAACCAATTGGACGGAAGAATAACGCAGCTAACACAAGGAATAAGGCAATATAGAAGCCTGAAAACGCCACAGAATAAACAATCGGCCATGCCGCAAAGATTGCACCACCAGCAGTTAATAACCAAACTTGGTTACCATCCCAGTGTGGAGCAATAGAGTTAATCATAATACGTCTTTCTACTTCTTTCTTACCTGCTACGGGTAAAAGTGCGGTCACGCCCATATCGAATCCATCTGTTACAGAGAAACCGATAAGCAATACGATAACTAGCACCCACCAAATAATACGTAGAATTTCATAATCAAGCATAATTCATCTCCTGCTTATTTAGATGATTGCTCAAAATAGTATTTGCCAGTTTTCAATGCACTTGGACCTAAACGTGCATATTTAAACATCAAATACATTTCCGCAATAATGAAGAAGAAGTAAAGCACACAAATTAAACCGATAGAGAACCATAAGTCACCTACACTTAAGTTAGAGGCAGACACACCTACCGGTAATACTTCATAAATCGCCCACGGTTGACGACCAAACTCAGCTAAGAACCAACCAAATTCAATCGCTAAGAATGGTAATGGAATTCCCCAAAGCAATGCTTTAAGTAATAAGCGAGAAGATGTCACTTTGTTACGTAAATTTTGAACAAATGCACCAAAGGTCAGTAAAATAATTAAACCACCTGCCGCTAACATACCACGGAACGCCCAGAAGTTAGGACCTACGTTTGGAATAGTATCACGTGCTGCTTGTTTAATTTGTTCATCCGTTGCATCTACAACTTTATCTGTGTAACGTTTTAATAATAAACCGAAACCTAAATCACCTTTGACTTCATCAAATTTTGCTTTAGTTTCTGGATTTACTTGGCCTGCTGATTTTTTCTCTGCTTTTAATTGTGTGAATAAATCATAAGCAACCATACCGTTACGAACACGACCTTCATTTTTTGCTTGAATTTCTTTCAAACCAACGATTTCAGTGTCTAAAGAACGCGTTGCAATTAAACCACCTAAATATGGGATTTCAATCGCAAAATCATTTTTCATTTCTGCAGTATTTGGAATCGCCACTGGGTGGAATGGGGCTGGTGCAGGATGAGTTTCAAACTCAGCTTCCATTGCAGCTAATTTCACAGGTTGTGCTTTACCGATGTCGTAACCTGATTCATCACCCATAATTAATACTGCTGATGCAGCGATAAAGCCAAAGGTTGCAGCAACAGAGAATGAACGTTTAGCAAAACCAATATCACGGCCTTTTAATAAATAGAATGCACTAATACCTAATACAAACATTGCACCGGTTGAATAACCTGCTGTTAATGTATGTAAGAATTTACTTTGAGCAACTGGGTTTAACCAAAGATCTAAGAAGCTGGTCATCTCCATACGAACGGTTTCAAAGTTAAATTCTGCCGCTACCGGATGTTGCATCCAACCATTTGCCACTAAAATCCACATTGCAGAAAGGTTTGAACCAAAGGCTACGCAGTAAGTTGCGAGTAAGTGTTTACCTTTAGTTAAACGATCCCAACCGAAGAAGAATAGACCCACGAAAGTGGATTCTAAGAAGAATGCAAGTAATGCTTCGATCGCTAATGGTGCACCGAAAATATCACCTACATAGTGAGAATAATAAGACCAGTTTGTCCCGAATTGGAACTCCATAATAATACCGGTCGTTACCCCTAGAGCAAAGTTAATACCAAATAACTTACCCCAGAATTTAGTCATATCTTTATATACTTCTTTGCCCGTTTTAACATAAATGGTTTCCATGATCACAAGAACGAAAGATAAACCTAATGTTAATGGTACAAAAATGAAGTGATATAACGCAGTTAACGCAAACTGCAAGCGTGAGAGATCAACAACGTCTAACATCTCAACTCCTTGTATAAATCTACAAGATTTTCACTTTATGATTACCAAGGATAATCCCAAATAATCACCCCAAACTACTCAACAAAAATCGTTAAGAAACATTGAATTATTTACGTAATAATTGCCTTTTCTATTTTCAAAACAGAATGCAGTAACCGATTACAATATAAACATTCAAAATTTTGCCCTATTCTACTACTATTTATGAGGATAAAAAATAGAAAAAACCGTTATATTGATCACATTTTTTGATATAAGTTACAAAATACCCTATTCAGCGTAACTATAGCGAAATTGATCTACATCAAATCTTGCATATTTATCTTGAATGAAAAAATTTATCTCTATCACAAGGAAACTTTATCGAAAAGAAATAGACAAAATAACCACTAGACAGGGCGACAAGATTTTGCTATTTTTTAGCCCAATAATATTTGGAAAGATTTGTAGGGATTTACAATGAAAAAAATTTATGTAATTTTGACCGCACTTTTCGGTTCGATGGCACTATCTGCCACTGCAGCACCTATTACAGAAAACAAAGCTGCTCTTCCACAACAATGTACACAGTTATTTAAAGAAACAGAAAATTTGATTGCTCAAGCAGAAAAACAGCCTGGCACTCACACTCAAGTAGGTAAAATCAAAAGTAAACTTAATCAAAGCAAACAGCAAATTCTCGAGATGGAATTAGCGACTCAACAAAAAAGCTGTGATGTGGGTTTAGCAAGATTAAATAGCATGAAGAGCTATACTGAAGGAACTAACTAAGCAGGTTTCAAAAAGAAAGGACATATTGATATCAATATGTCCTTTTTTCTATCTCTTATTCTGACGGCTTCTGAAGTCCGAAGTGTCGATAAGTTAACGAGGTCGCAATTCGGCCTCGAGGCGTACGCTGTAAAAATCCTTGTTGAATCAAGTAAGGTTCTAAAACATCCTCGATAGTGTCTCGTTCTTCACCTATTGCTGCAGCCAAGTTATCTAACCCAACTGGTCCACCATCAAAACGTTCAATCACTGCGGTAAGCAATTTTCTATCTAAGTAATCAAAGCCCGCATCATCTACATCTAACATTGAAAGCGCTTGCTTCGCAATGTCTGCCGATATAATGCCATCATTACGCACATCAGCAAAATCTCGAACGCGACGCAACAAACGATTTGCAATGCGAGGCGTGCCACGTGAACGACGAGCGACTTCAAAAGCGGCTTTATCTTCTAATTCCAGGTTTAAGCAAGAGGCACTTCTTGTCACAATAGAAGTTAAATCTTCAACGGAATAAAATTCTAAACGCTGAACAATACCAAAACGATCACGCAATGGTGAAGTTAAAGAACCCGCTCGAGTTGTTGCACCAATTAATGTGAAAGGTGGTAAATCTAATTTAATTGAGCGTGCAGCAGGGCCTTCACCGATCATAATATCCAGCTGATAATCTTCCATTGCTGGATAAAGCACTTCTTCAATCGCTGGGGAAAGACGGTGAATTTCATCAATAAATAACACATCATGGGGTTCAAGATTGGTCAGCATTGCCGCTAAATCTCCAGCTTTTTCAAGCACAGGACCTGATGTGGTGCGAATATTCACACCCATTTCATTCGCCACAATATTAGCTAGCGTCGTTTTTCCTAAGCCTGGAGGGCCGAAGATCAAAAGATGATCTAAGGCATCTTGACGTAATTTCGCCGCCTTAATGAAAATATCCATCTGCTCTTGCACTTGTGGCTGTCCCACATAGTCCGCTAAAAGCTTTGGACGAATCGCACGATCGATGACATCTTCATCTATCTTTGCCTGACTGCTAATAATTCTATCTGCTTCGATCATATCTGTTTAATCTTTATAATGCGGCTTTTAAGGCTTCGCGAATTAATTGCTCACTGCTCAAGTCAGCTTTAGCTACTTTTTTCACCATTTTTTCAGCATCGGTTGGTTTATAGCCTAACGCAATCAGCGCAGCAACTGCTTCATCAGCTGAGCTCTCCGCTTGACGCAATTCTGAAGTCGAAGGAATATGCTTGCTCTCCACAAAGAAATCACTTTGGCGAACATCTTTAAACTTCCCTTTTAACTCTACCAATAAACGTTCAGCCGTTTTCTTGCCCACACCAGGAATTTTAACTAATTTTGACAGTTCTTCTCGCTCAATAGCATAAGCAAACTGCTCTACTGACATAGCTGATAAAATCGCGAGTGCCAATTTAGGACCAACACCATTAGTTTTAATTAATTCACGGAATAAAGTGCGGTCAGTTTTTTGGGCGAATCCAAAAAGAAGATGAGCATCTTCACGCACAACAAGATGGGTAAATAAAGTGGTTTCTTGCCCGATTTCTGGTAAGTCATAAAAACTGGTCATTGGTAACAATAATTCGTAACCGACGCCTTGTACATCAAGCAAAATTTCAGGTGGTTGTTTTTCTAATAAGATGCCTTTTAAACGACCGATCATAAGATTTCCATGTAAAAAATTTTTTGCATAGAATAAAATAAAACTGGATATTAATCCAGTTAAATTTTTAATCTAAATCGACCTCGGCTGTACCTTGTTTTTAAAAGTGCGGTCATTTTTTCGTGTGTTTCTGTGGTTTTGACCGAGCCTGCAATATGCAAGGAATGTTGAATGGTATGAGCATGAGTGATCGCAATGGCTAAAGCATCTGCTGCATCAGCTTGTGGTTTATCTGAAAGCTTCAAAATTCGTGTCACCATGTCTTGAACTTGAACTTTATCTGCAGAACCAATCCCAACGACAGTCTGTTTCACCAAACGAGCGGCATATTCAAATACCGGTAAATCATGGTTCACGGCTGCCACAATCGCTGTACCACGCGCTTGCCCCAGTTTTAAAGCTGAATCTGCATTTTTAGCCATAAACACTTGTTCAATAGCAAACATATCGGGCTGAAATTGCGTGATGATTTCTGTCACGCCAGCATAAATTCGTTTTAAGCGTGTAGGTAAATCCTCTACCTGCGTGCGGATTGCTCCACTACCGAGATATTCTAAATGCCGACCATTTTGTCTAATCACACCATAGCCTGTTACACGAGAACCTGGGTCAATGCCTAAAATAATACTCATAAATTCTCAAAAATAAACGGCCGGTCAATGCCGGCCGTTTTTAGCGTTAATTATTGGTTTGCTTTTGCAGTTGCTTTTGCATCTACATCACAGTTTTTCACAACAATTTTGTCTGCTTTTTTGCCTTTAATTAAAAGATTTACTGGCACAACAGAATCAAATTTATCTAAAGTTAAACCACTGTCTACGTTCCAAACATATTTGCCAGAAGTAAATGAAGTGAAGTCTTTTTGGGCTGCATCACGAGCAAAATCTTTCGCGATAACTTTGTTACCCACCATCACCATTGCTGCTGTTGGCTCTTGGTTTTCGAATTGATAAACTGCAGTTACAGTTTTCTTGTTACAAGTATAAACTACTGTTTTATCCGTTACAGTAGGGGTTGCCATTTGTTCCGCCTTGTTTTCCATTTTTGGTGCATCGCTTGCACATGCTGATAAAACAACAAGAGCGGCCATTGCTGGTAATACTTTAGCAAATTTCATTATAAATCTCCTTAAAATTACAGCTGAGCTGCAACTTCATCACTAATTTCACCGTTATGATATACGTTTTGTACATCGTCACAGTCTTCTAACATGTCAATTAAACGCAACAATTTAGGCGCAGTTTCAAGATCAAGATCAACTGTTGTTGATGGAATCATTGTCACTTCTGCGTTATCAATTTTAAATCCTGCTGCTTCGATTGCATCGCGCACAGAACCTAAATCTTCCCACGCAGTATAGATTTCAAACGAACCATCATCTTGTGGTTGAACATCATCCGCACCGGCTTCAATTGCCGCTTCCATTAACGCATCTTCTTCACCTTCGCTAATTAAAATCAAGCCTTTTTTGCTGAATAAGTAGCCCACAGAACCCTCAGTCCCTAAGTTACCACCACATTTAGTGAAACTTGGGCGAACCTGTGAGATGGTTCGGTTTGCGTTGTCACTTAGACACTCAACCATCACAGCAGTTCCACCCGGACCATAACCTTCGTAAATTCTTGTTTCCATATTGGTGTCATCACCACCACCCACACCGCGTTCAATCGCACGGTTAATGGTGTCGCGAGTCATGTTGCTCGATAAGGCTTTATCTACTGCCGCACGTAAACGCGGGTTCGCACTTACATCACCGCCACCAATTTTTGCAGCAGTGACTAATTCACGAATTAATTTTGTAAAAATTTTACCGCGTTGCGCATCTTGTGCTGCTTTACGGTGTTTAATATTTGCCCACTTACTATGGCCTGCCATGTTGTTTTCCTTCTTATCTTAAAAACGTTTTTAAATTAAATCCTCTTTTCTATAGAGGAAAGCCGTTCATCAAATATTTTTTGATGGCCTCGGCATTATTCGGCGATTTCGTCATTTGGATCGCATGTTCTGGTGAAACCCATTGATACGCCAAATGCTCACTTAATATCGGTTTAAATTCCTGCTTAACTGCCAATAAAAACCAATGTTCATGACAGTGAGTCACATTCGGTGCGTATTTATAGCGGAAATGCGGGAAAATTTCAAATTCTATACTCTCTTTACAATCAAAAAGTGCGGTCGAATTTTCTTCTATTTTTAATCCAACTTCTTCCCAAACTTCTCGAATTGCTGTTTCTCTTGGTGTTTCATTGGTTTCCAATGTCCCCGTAACGGATTGCCAAAAGGTGGGATCATCTTGGCGCTGAAGCATAAGAACACGATGCGTGCTTTCCGCATAAATTACCACGAGAACCGATTGATTATTTTTATATTTCAAGCTCGTCATCTACATAATTGAGAATGGGCAGCATCATACCTTTTCTACTAAAAACTTTCAAAAAAATTACCGCACTTTAAAACTAAAGTGCGGTAATTATCTTAATTATTTTAGTTTAACCAGCCTGCTTGTTGGGCGATAAACAAGCCTGCAAAGGCTGTTAAGTAGAATAAACCGATAAGGGATAACCATAATAAGCCGCCTTTTACACTGTGTTTCGCGTGCTTAGTCAAAGATAAATTCAACCAAGCAAAGATTGGTGCAGAAACAAATGAAGCAATCATCGCGAATTTCAGCATTGGGCCTACTGCATTATTAAAGTAGAAAATAATCGCTAAACCAGATAACGCCGCAAAAATCATACCGATATTAAGAATTCTCACAGAGCTTTCTTGTTTACCGAATAAGATACGCAAAGATTCAACATTGGTACGAGAGTAACCATCAATTACTGTAATTGTTGTACCAAACATACACATGAACGCAATTACTGCAATTAATAAGCGAGACCATTCACCGATAGTACTTGCATACATATTGATAAGTTGTGCGATATATTTTCCGCCAACCATCTCGACGGTTTCAGGAGAACCATATTGTACCAATGCGCCAAGCGCTAAGAATACGACAGCTAAAATTGCTGTGCCAATATAACCCACATTGAAGTCAAATAAACCATCTTCATAAGATACTTTCGTTAGACGACGTTTTGCCACCACCCACATAGAGTTAACAGCAGAAATTTCAATTGGTGCAGGCATCCAGCCCATTAAGGCCACTAAAAAGGCTAATTTACTTAATTCCCATGGAGAAGGCGCTATAAAATCAGGTGCGGCTACGCCATTGATACCATTACGCATAAAAGCAATCACGACAGCGCTCACGGTTGTTACCGTTAAAGCAATCATGATGATTTTCGATAAACTATCTAATAAACGGTATTTACCCAACAATAAAATGCCGGTTGTCACAAGAATCACTAATGAGCTTAATACTGGCATTGGAAGTGGAATTGGTGTAATAAACGTTAAAATTGCGGCTGTTAATAAACCCACTGCAGCAGTATTAATTACTGTGGCAAAAACGTTTAAAGCAAGGAATAACCAAAGATAGAACTTCCCTTTTTGACGGTAACCTTCTAACAAGGTATTACCTGTATCTAGGGTATATTGAACACCGAAACGGAAGAAAGGATATTTAAATAAGTTAGCAAGAATAACAATACTCACTAATTCCCAACCATAGATCGCACCGGCTTGAGTGGATGCAATAATATGCGAACCACCAACAGCTGCTGATGCCATCACGATGCCAGGGCCTAAGGCAGAGAATTTACTCGCCCACGTTGATTTTTCTACTGGAGTTGAAACTTCACTCATAAAATGTTCTCTTATAAATTAATCATAAATCGAAAAAGGTCTTATTTATAATAGAATTTTATCCTTGAGTAAAGTAAATAAAGTTCCATTTAAAGAATAATAAAAGAGTAAAAATCTAATTATTTTGAAATTTCAGGATATAACTTCAAAACAAATAAAACTACATCATATTCATACCAAAAAAGTGATGTATTTAAGTGAATAAAATTTTTTCAATAAAAAGAAAGTGCGGTCAAAATCAGTTGAATTTTTGACCGCACTTATATCGCATTAGCTCATACTAGATACTAAAAACTAGAATAGTCATGAGAAATAAGCCCCCTCTACTCTGACACTTTTGAAGTTTGAGTAAAATATTTATTTACACTTGGTCGATAGAGAATTAATCCAAACACAATTAAGCGAACGACTGAGCCAATAAATAAAGTTGAGTCAAGACCGTAGCTAATCCAGCTCCACACAATATATAAAAGAGCTGATATTATAAATAAGATCCGACCACTATTTTGCCCTTCAAGTAATTTAATACCTGTAAGAAAAATTAATACACCCAGAACAAAATTTATTAGGTATTGTCTCAAAATCTGATCGAAACTTAAACTAAATGTTTCTTCAAATAATGAAAAAAGTAGGGAAAAGCAACCACTAGCTCCCCCCAGTATGTATAACCAAGCAATCACACTTACAGATATTGGGCGTTCCATTTTATACCTTGCAATAACACCTATAACTTAATAAACCAAAAAATCGACCGTAAAACTACGGTCGATTTTAAAAACAGAAACTACTCAGCTTTAGTCACTGCGATACTCAGCTCAGCTAATGCCTGCGGATTCGCAAAACTTGGTGCCTCTGTCATTAAACAAGCTGCTGCTGTTGTTTTCGGGAATGCAATCACATCACGGATATTTTCGGTGCCCGTTAAAAGCATGGTTAAACGGTCTAAACCAAATGCTAAACCTGCATGTGGCGGTGTACCAAATTTTAATGCATCTAATAAGAAACCAAATTTTTCACGTTGTTCTTGTTCATTGATACCAAGAATGCGGAAGACGGTTTGTTGCATTTTCGGATCGAAAATACGCACGGAACCACCACCTACTTCATAGCCGTTGATCACCATATCGTAAGCATTTGCTACTGCATCGGTTGGATTCGCTTCTAATTGTTCTGGCGTAAAATCTTTTGGTGAAGTGAATGGGTGGTGCATTGCTGCAAGATTACCCTCTTCATCACGTTCAAACATTGGGAAATCAATCACCCAAAGTGGTTGCCATTCGTCTAAACGAGTTAAACCAAGGTCACGACCTAATTTCAAACGTAACGCACCCATTGCATCAGTGGTGGTTTGCCATTTGTCTGCACCGAAGAATAAGATATCGCCAGTTTGAGCTTTCACACGTTCAGCTAACGCTTTCCATACATCTTCATTTAAGAATTTCGCAATCGGGCTTTGTACACCTTCAAGGCCAGCATTGATATCATTCACTTTCGCCCAAGCCAAACCTTTCGCACCGTAGATGCCTACAAATTGTGTGTATTCATCAATTTGTTTACGGGTAATTTCTGTACCATTTGGTACACGAATCACTGCAACACGGCCGTTTGGATTGTTTGCAGGCTCATTAAATACTTTAAATTCAACATCTTTAACGATATCTGCCACATCAACTAATTCAAGCGGGTTACGCAAATCTGGTTTATCTGAACCAAAACGAGTCATTGCTTCTTGCCAGGTCATTTGTGGGAATTTACCTAAATCCACACCAATGATGTTTTGCCATAAACCGTGCACCATGCGCTCCATGATCTCACGCACTTCTGGTGCAGTTAAGAAAGAGGTTTCCACATCAATTTGGGTAAATTCAGGCTGACGGTCTGCACGTAAGTCTTCATCACGGAAACATTTCACGATTTGATAATAACGATCAAAACCAGACATCATGAGAAGCTGTTTGAAAAGCTGTGGTGATTGCGGCAATGCATAGAATTTGCCTTTATGCACACGACTTGGCACTAAATAGTCACGCGCACCTTCTGGCGTTGCTTTGGTAAGCATTGGGGTTTCAATATCAAGGAAACCATTGTCATCCATAAAACGACGCACAAAGCTGGTGATTTTTGCACGGGTTTTCAAACGTTGTGCCATTTCTGGACGACGTAAATCTAAATAACGATATTTTAAACGTTGTTCTTCGGTGTTATTTTGGTTGAAGTCTAATGGTAAAACGTCAGAAGCGTTGTAGATGCGTAATTCTTTCGCTAATACTTCTACTTCGCCTGTCGCCATATTTTTATTAACTTGATTATCAGGACGCGCGATTACTTCACCTTTAATTTGAATACAAAATTCATTACGTAAGCTCGAAGCTGCAGTTAACGCTTCTTGATATTTCGGGTCAAAACAAACTTGTACGACACCATCGCGATCACGCATATCAATAAAAATTAAACCACCTAAATCGCGACGACGGTGAACCCAACCGCTTAATGTTACTTCTTGTCCAATATGGTTGCGGTTTAATGCACCGCAATAATGTGTACGCATCATTTCTATATTCCTTTCATTTTTCTAAAAATGGATAATTAACGCGTTGATTATACGGAAAAAGACATGCCTTTTAAATTGAAAAGCGAAATTTATTTGATCCTTTAAAAACTTTCACTAAAATGACCGCAGTTTTTTGCATTTTATCTAAATAAATGCCCTCTCAATACAACAACAGAATTCAATCATGATGAAAGATACAATTTTTGCAGCCCCGATCGAAAAACTGGGCGATTTTACTTTTGATGAAAGCGTGGCGGAAGTTTTCCCCGATATGATTCAACGCTCGATTCCGGGCTACTCCAACATTATCACGGCGATTGGTATGTTGGCTGAACGTTTTGTGACGGCTGATAGCCAAGTCTATGATTTAGGCTGTTCACGCGGTGCGGCAGCTCTTTCTATGCGACGTAATATTAAACAACCGAATGTGAAAATTATCGGTGTCGATAATTCTTTGCCAATGGTGGAACGCTGCCGTCAGCACGTTGCGGCTTATCATAGTGATGTACCCGTAGAAATTCTTTGCGATGATATTCGTCAAATTGAAATTAAGAACGCCTCAATGGTTGTACTCAACTTCACATTGCAATTTTTACCACCAGAAGATCGTGTAGCCTTGCTCACCAAAATCTACCAAGGTTTAAACCCAAACGGTGTGTTGGTGCTCTCTGAAAAATTCCGTTTTGAAGATGGAAAAGTGAATGAGTTGCTTATTGATCTCCACCACCAATTCAAACGTGCTAACGGTTACAGTGAGCTTGAAGTGAGCCAAAAACGCACCGCACTTGAAAATGTCATGCGTACTGACTCGATTAACATCCACAAAGAGCGATTAAAAAACATCGGATTTTCACACGTCGAATTATGGTTCCAGTGTTTTAACTTTGGCTCAATGATTGCAGTGAAATAATCATAACCTAATCAATAATATAAAAAATAAGGGCGTATCAAATACGCCCTTATTTGTCACCAATGCTTTATAGCCCTTTTAAATCCTTATCTAATAAACGAGCTAGCAACAAAATACCGTCTTTAAAGCGATATTCTGCATATTCTGCTTGTGCATAATATTCACCTTTTCCTTCTGCAAAGAAATAATCTTGGCTTGGTAATTTAGGAAGCCAACTACCATTATAACGAATTGGCAAATAAACATTTGGTGTGCAATGTTTAAAATCTGTTGGTATTTCTGATTGCGCCTCACAAAATGTCGCAACATGATTTTTATCAAGATGAACAAGGATATAAGCTTTGTTTCCCGAAGGACTTGATTCATCTATACCTGTGGTTTCAGTGGTTTCATTAGATTCAAGAGTATCAATAGATTCATTGCTTTCAAGGGATTCATTTGATTCAGGTAAAACCTGACTTTGCTGAAACTCAGATAAAATAGCGTAATTCAATATCATATAATCGCCTTGCATCAATGAACGAGGATCCACAGGGGCGATTTTTAAAACAATAGGCTTACCGGTAGCCAGCACATCTTCAAATTGCTGCACTTTATAGTTCACCGCCCCCAATAATGCAATCACAAAGACGCCAACAAGCCAAATCGGTGCTTTAAAAACAGAATGGTTTTCGACCGCACTTTGTGAAGGCGCTTTATAACGTGCATGCAAGAATAAAGTAACAATCGCAAAAATAACGGCAAAGCTTACTAGCAATACCCCTTTATAGAGTAATGGGATGCTCAATTGGTAATAGAACCCACCTAAATAAACAACAAAGGCAAATACCAAAAGACCGAAGAACGCACGGCTGTCCGTCCAATAAACAAGCAATAATAACGCTGTTAAATATAAAATGACGGGTATCCCAACAAAGCCTAATGCAAACAAGGTTAATACTAATAAAATTAACACTGCTTCTGTGTGTTTGGATTCACTATGCTTATTCATTAGTACATAGACAATTAATGGTAATGCACAGATAAGCAGATATAAGATATGGCTAACATCAAACTGGAAGTGTGACCAAAATTGTCCACTTAAAACTTGCAACACATTATCAAGACTCATCGCGTCTGCTGGCATGACATCACTTGAAACATCTGTATCAATAAGGCCATAATCTACCCAAGGAATCGTCATATACGACGGCACAGAGATCCATAGAGAGAATAATACTGTTCCCCAGGCAATAGGCTTTAAATGAATTCGCTCTGATTGATGAGGTCTCATGACCCAATAAAAGAGTACAATCGAACTCAAGAGCTGGATTTTATTAAACCATCTGTTATTAAACCATGTGTTAAACCATGCGTTATTCAAGCTGTAATTATGGAAATATAGATTATAGGAAATTTGCCAAAAAACGAGAAGCTGGGTAACCAGTAGAATCCTCACTAAAGAATTCGGCATCAATTTGTAGCTAACAATAATAATGACGGTAAAAATCAGTGTGGAAATAAAGATACCGAGATTTGAATCTTTGCTAAATTCATTTCCTAATAAAAGAAAAAAATCATCAAATTTAACAAGCAAATAGAATCCTAAAAAACTGTTTGCGATTAGAAAAAATAAACCTGCTAAAATTGTAGTGTATTCATTTTTATCTTTATTTAAAGTAATCAACCAAGCTATACCAAATAAAAGAATACCAACGATGAATGCACTAGACTCATCTAAACCTAAAAATAAAAATAACCAAACACCTATAGTCACGAAAGCTATCAATAAAGCTATCATCCATAGTATTGAAATCGCCCAATGGAATTTCTTATTATTTGGATATTCTTGTTTATAGAGTTTCACTAACCACTTGATTGCCATGACAGTGAAAACAAAGCCAATCAATCCTAAAACCACCCCCTCTTCTACACCGCGAATAAAAAGAGATGCCAAAAAGCAATAAGCGCCAAGCAAGGCTATGACTGAAATAATTAAATTAATAAAATCAAAGCGATATTTGTGATATACATAAAGTGCGATTAAGGCAGGAATAGCAATTAGCATAGCACTTAGCAAAGAACTGAGTGATGAACTACCAAACTCACCCCAAGCATAAGCATAAAAGTACATATCATGAATTTGTACTGCTAAACCAAATAGGTTAACAAAAGTCAGCACTAAAAATACTTTAGGTAAAATACGCCAATGTTGATCATGAAAAGTTTTACTGAATAATTCAGATACCACGAGGAATCCAGTATTAATCAGAACGGCATAACACATTGAGTTATAGGCGTTTTGTTCATTAAATAAATAAAACGCAACATTGGCAGTGGCGGCAAATAATAATGCAGAGGCCACATTCGGAAATAATAATAAAAATGGAAGTTGGCAAAGTGTCCAAACAGCAAATAACTGCCATACATCAGCCCCCGTTTGATAGGTTTGGCCGACTAAGGCAAATAAAGCGCCAATCAAGACAGAAACAACAAAAAAGAGGCTATATGTCTTCCACTTTAATTTTTCTTTGGCTTGTCGACGACTCTCTCGAATAAAGCAATAAATACCTAATACTACTGTCACCACAAGCAATGTTTGTAAGCCATAAATTTTGGCTAAATCAGAAAAATAATCTAAATTAGCTGCAATTAACGTGACTACTCCACTCGTTAAAAATCCGACGGTTAATAATAAAAACAGTAAATTTAAATAACGTTGCCAAGAAAGATTAAAAAGGCCTGTTATATTCATTCATTTTTTCCTTTTTATAAAAAGATCAGTATTATCTTAGCATAATAGTAAGGTAAATAAATAACAAAAAAATGTGGCTAAATGATACAATTTAGCCACATTTTAATTTAGGTAAAATAATATTTATTACGCTGCATTCGGCTTATGGAGTAAGGTAAAAGCAATGAAACCAAATCCTAAGAAGCAAGAAACGATCAAGGCATAAAAACCACCATCCCAGCCAAATAAGTCGACCAATTTACCTATTACATAGCCTGCACTTGCAGAACCTAATAAGTAACCGAATAGCCCGGTTAGACCTGTCGCTGTACCTGTTGCAACACGTGGCACAAGGTCTGCTGCTTGAAGCCCGATCATCATTACTGGACCATAAATTAAGAAACCGATAGCAACAAGACAAATATTATCTACGAGTGGATTTCCTTCTGGATTTTTCCAATAAACAATAATCGCGATTAATACACCGGTTAGGAATAATAACATCGGCGGTGCACGGTGGCCTTTGAACACTTTATCACTTAAATAACCGCTAGCAAGCATACCAAAGATACCTGCATATTCGTAAAGGAAATACGCCCAACTTTGTTTATCTACAGAGAAATGTTTCACTTCTTTTAGATACGTTGGTGCCCAGTCAATAATGCCGTAACGAATGAAATACACAAATACGTTCGCAAGTGCAATCGCCCATAAAAACTTATTATTAATGATGTATTTCATAAAAATATCTTTAGAAGAAAGCGTGTGAGCTGATTCAACTTTCTCTACGATTTTTTCACCTTTCCATTCATCTACCGGCGGTAATCCTTGAGACTCAGGTGTATCGCGCATTAAATAGAACATAATGAATGCTAATACAATGGCGATTAAGGCGGGTAAATAGAATAAAGATTGCCATACGCCGAAAATCGATAAACCGAGGAGCGCTAATGGGCCGATTAAACCACCACCTAAGTTATGTGATACGTTCCACCAGCTCCACCACACACCACGTTCAGAAACTGAGAACCAGTTGGTCATTGTTTTTGCACCTGGCGGGTATCCCATTCCTTGGAACCAGCCATTTAATGCAGCTAACACAATCATCAATGGAATAGAGGATATAGTACGCCTGGCACTAAACCGAAAATTAAGCTCACTAATGCTGAACCTAATAAACCAATGGTAATAAAATATTTAGGATTACTTCGGTCAGAAATATTCCCCATAATGAACTTACTAAAACCGTAAGCCAGTGATAACGCTACCCCAACTGTACCTAAATCAGCTTTAGTAAAGCCATATTCATCAATAAGATAAGGAATGGCTAAAGAAAAGTTTTTGCGGATAAGATAATAAGCCGCATACCCGATAAATACTCCAGCAAACACCTGCCAACGTAATTTTTTATACTCGGCATCTGTTCTAGAACTTTCAATTCTTGGTGCTGGAGGAGATGCTTTTAAGAATGAAAACATCTTTGTTCTCCTATAATAATTTATAACTTGTCATATCGTTGCAATAGCTAGACCATTACAACAAAAAACAGATTACCAAAACCGAATACAAAACAGAGCTCCGATCACTTCAAATGATTAGTTCATTTACATCATTCAACAGCACCAATTTCTGGAACAAATTACGTTCTAAGTCTATTTAAAAATTTCTATGCTATAATCCCCCAACACCCAAATAGAAAAGAGGAAAACAAAATGCAAATTTTACATACAATGCTTCGAGTAGGTGATTTAGACCGTTCTATTAAATTTTATCAAGATGTTTTAGGTATGCGTTTATTGCGTACGAGTGAAAACCCAGAATATAAATACACGCTTGCTTTTTTAGGTTACGAAGATGGCGAAAGCGCTGCAGAAATTGAATTAACATACAACTGGGGCGTGACTGAATATGATCTTGGTAATGCTTACGGTCATATTGCGATTGGTGTAGATGACATTTACGCAACTTGTGAAGCAGTGCGTGCTCATGGTGGTAAAGTGACTCGCGAAGCGGGCCCTGTTAAAGGTGGCACAACTGTGATTGCATTCGTTGAAGATCCGGATGGTTATAAGATCGAGTTTATTGAAAACAAAAGTGCAAAATCAGCTTTAGGGAATTAAGGAATACATTGTGTCAGATACACCTGAAATTCCTTATCACCACCAATTAAAAAATCGGTTCCGTGGCTATTTCCCTGTCATTATTGATGTGGAAACAGCTGGATTTGATGCGAAAAAAGATGCACTTTTAGAGCTTGCGGCAATTACCTTAAAAATGGATGAAAATGGCAATTTACACCCTGATCAAAAATGCCATTTCCATATTGAACCATTTGAAGGTGCGAATATTAATCCCGAATCACTCAAATTTAACGGGATTGATATTCACAATCCATTGCGTGGTGCCGTATCTGAATTAGATGCCATCACAGGGTTGTTCCAAATGGTGCGTCGTGGACAAAAAGATGCTGAATGTCAGCGTTCTATCATCGTGGCGCACAATGCTGCTTTTGACCAAAGCTTCGTGATGGCGGCGGCTGAACGTACGGGCGTAAAACGCAATCCATTCCACCCTTTTGGGATGTTTGATACCGCAACGCTTGCCGGTTTTATGTTTGGCCAAACCGTACTCGTCAAAGCGTGCCAAGCAGCAAAAATTCCTTTTGATGGTAAACAAGCACACTCGGCACTATATGATACCGAACGTACGGCAGAATTATTTTGCTATATGGTGAATCATTTAAAAGAGCTTGGTGGTTTCCCGCATATTGCTCAAACCGATGAAACGGAAAAAACTACTGAAAATCATACCGCACTTTAATTTTCAAATTTTTTAGAAAAAAGGCTTGCAATCCTTTTCGCTTTACCGTATTTTAAAAAGTAATTCAATTTAGTTATCTAAATAAGAGAGTTTCAAATGAACTTTATCCTTCGTCACCATCATCGCCATTCAACTGAATAATCTTTCAGGCTGTTGGCGTGCTTGGAAGATTTCTTCCGAGCTGACAAGATAAAGATCAAAAAAATCTTACCCCTCGGAAGGCAACTTTCGAGGGGTTTTGTTTTATTATCAATTTACAGGAGTTTATTACTATGCGACATTTAACCTTAAATCAATTTTCTTTTATGCGACCTTTTTATTTTAATTAATCAATAAGGAACAACAATATGCTATCTAATCCCGTTGTTATTTCAATTGTCGTGCTACTGGCGTTAAGCCTACTGCGCGTGAACGTGGTTATCGCACTTGTGATTTCGGCCCTTACAGCTGGTTTATGCGGAGACTTAGGTTTAAGCAAAACCATTGAAGCCTTTACAGGTGGTTTAGGTGGTGGTGCTGAAGTTGCCATGAACTATGCGATGCTCGGTGCATTTGCCATTGCGATTTCAAAATCTGGCATCACTGATTTGCTTGCTTATAAAATTATTACTCGAATGAACAAAACACCAACCGGCAAAAATTTAGCTTGGTTTAAATATATGCTACTTGGTATTTTGCTTTTATTCTCAATTTCATCCCAAAACTTGCTCCCAGTACACATTGCGTTTATTCCGATTGTGGTACCGCCTTTACTTTCTATTTTTAACCGTTTAAAAATCGATCGTCGTGCAGTGGCTTGTATTATTACCTTTGGTTTAACCGCAACCTATATGATCTTGCCGGTTGGCTTCGGGAAAATCTTTATCGAAAGCGTTTTAGTAAAAAATATCAATCTGGCTGGTGCTCCACTCGGTTTACAAACCAGTGTTGGTGAAGTTTCTTTTGCTATGCTTATCCCTGTTATTGGTATGATTCTTGGTTTACTCACTGCCGTATTTGTTACCTATCGCAAACCGCGCGAGTATGTTGTGACAACGGCAGAACCCACTACAGCTGAAATTGAACAACACATTGCGAATATTAAACCTATTCAAATTACCGCAAGTGCGGTCGCCATTGTCGCCACTTTTGCCACCCAGCTTTTCACAAGCTCTACAATTATTGGTGGTTTAGTCGGTTTAATCATTTTCGGGGCATTCGGTATCTTCAAACTCAAAGAAAGTAACGACATTTTCCAACAAGGTTTACGCTTAATGGCAATGATTGGCTTCGTTATGATTGCTGCCTCTGGTTTCGCGAATGTGATTAATACCACAAGTGGCGTGAAAGAATTAGTTGATGCACTTTCAACCGGTGCGATTCAAAGTAAAGGCGTTGCCGCATTCTTAATGTTACTCGTTGGGTTATTGATTACCATGGGTATTGGTTCTTCTTTCTCAACTGTACCAATTATTACCTCAATTTATGTACCACTCTGTCTCTCTTTTGGTTTCTCACCACTTGCGACAGTAGCTATCGTAGGTGTAGCAGCAGCATTAGGGGATGCGGGTTCACCGGCTTCTGACTCAACACTTGGGCCGACATCCGGTTTAAATATAGATGGTAAACACGACCACATTTGGGATTCTGTTGTGCCAACCTTTATTCACTACAATATCCCACTATTAGCGTTCGGTTGGATTGCAGCCATGACCCTTTAATCGTTATAATCCCTGCATACATTATGCGGGGATTTTTTTATGTCTATTCAATCATTACTCAATGCGCTCGAGCAAAAAGTACAGCAACTGACTCAAGCCTATCAAACTGACTCTGATAAAAAAATCAACGCGAAATTTAACCGCACTTTATTTACCGAAGATTTTGAAACCGTCGGTTTTTATCTCAAAGAAATCCAACAAAGCTTAACTAAGCTATGTAAAATTACTCATCAAAATGAAGAACAAATTGTATTTATGGCAGAACATCTTTTAGGGCAATGTACCGCCTTGACCGAAGCCATGAATCGCAAGCATAAAAAGCCCATTCAGCCGAAAATAGCAGAGCCACAAGTTGCAAGTAGTAAATCACAACATAGCATTCATCGTCTCCCTCCTAGAGAGCGTCTAGAAAAGTATTATGAAGCCTTGCAGCAACTCACGGAAAAATACGAAGAAGCTAAAGCACAAGCGGATACGGCACAAACAGATATTCAACGAGATATGCATAAGCAAACTGCGGCAATTTATTTAACGCGCCGTCAAAAATGTTTAGAGGCGATTGAGACCTTAGAAGAATACCTTGCCTTTAAAGAAGCCCAAGAAAGTGCGGTCAAAAAATAAGATATTTTTTAATAGACTGAAAAGCAAAAATCCCTAAATCTTTCGACTTAGGGATTTTTTGAATTTGATGGCGGAGGAAGTGAGATTCGAACTCACGGAGGGCGTAAACCCTCGCCGGTTTTCAAGACCGGTGCCTT
The DNA here is from genome assembly GCF_041433495.1 of Haemophilus sp. 27098_8_127. Classification (NCBI taxonomy): domain Bacteria; kingdom Pseudomonadati; phylum Pseudomonadota; class Gammaproteobacteria; order Pasteurellales; family Pasteurellaceae; genus Haemophilus; species Haemophilus sp. 27098_8_127. The sequence goes on along the minus strand of NZ_JAPWBP010000003.1, from coordinate 29,879 downwards.
CAACCACTCGACCATTCCTCCGTGATTTAAGCGAGGTGAATAATACGTTTTTTCCCCCATCCCGTCAAGCAAGAAAATAAAAAAATTATCTGACTGACTACTTTTAAATCACTATGTTTTAAAAATACACAAAATAAAAAACGGAACCTACTGGCTCCGTCTTTATGATTAAGATATTACTCTGATTTCGCTTGTGTCGCTTCAGAATAAATATGACTAATTGCACTATGATGGCCTGCGGCGCCTTTACCGTTAAAGTAATAGCGAGACTCCGTCCATTCTACAATTGGGAATGGTTTAGACTCTTCATCTGGTGCTTTAGCTAATGTCATCGCTGCTTTAGTGTGTTGTACCGCTGAAATGGTACCTGCACGACCAGTGAACACATAAGAGCGAACAAACTCTGTTTTCTCTTGTGGTTCAACTTCTGTCGTTGCAACTTTAGCAACAGGTTCTGATTTATGATGCAAGCGTTCTAATGATTCTTGCACTTTCTGTTGAACAGCTTCATTTGCCGGTTGAGTAATGAAATCTAACGCTGGTTGTGCTTCAACTGATTTCTCTTCCACGACAATACCTGTTGCTGGCGTAATCACACCTTTTTTCGTTTTTTCTTGCTCAAGCAATTCATCCACCGATAAGAAATTATTTTCTTTCGGTGCATTCACAGCAGAATAATCGATGCATACTTTACCGCTTGCTAATTCAGGCGAAGCAACTGCCGCAAATAATGGCATTGGTGACTTCACTTCATTACGACGACGGCGTTGATTATTCGATGTACGTAAATGACGTGGAGTACGACGCTGACGTTCTTGACGTGGTTTATCTTCAGCATTATCAGCAACATTGTTTTCAACTACTTCATTTTGAACAGTCTCAACAACGGGTACTTCAACCGCTTCAATAACATTCTCGTTTACATCAGTTGCATTGTCATCAATACGAACACGTTTACGTAAATCACGACGTTGACGACGCTCTGCTACCGGTTTCTCTGCTTTTTCTTCTTGACGATTATCATCAGAAACATTAGCAAAATTAACCGCACTTTCAGATGTCACTTCTTCATTCGCGTTACGACGATTGCGACGATTATTCACACGCTCGCGAGTTGGACGTGCATTTTCTTCGTCTGTATTTTTCGCATTGTCACTATTTTCGTTGCGAGAACGACGATTATTACGACGCTCTTGATTACGGCGATTATTACGATTTCCGTTGCGATTATTACGATTGGTTTGGTTTTTCTCTTCTTCTTTTGGCTCAGAAGCAAATAAACCTTTAATTGCAGCAACAATTTTCGCAAACAAGGATGGTCCTTCTGGTTTACGCTCAACTGGTGCTGGTGCTGCCGTTGGGATCGATAGCGATACTGCAGCACTTTCCATCACTTGTTCAGAGGTCACAGCTGCCGTTTCGATATTGCGAGAAACTAGAGACTCTTCTGGTACGAATGCATCGTCTTGTGCTTCATGGAATTTTGCTAAGTTGTAGCTTAATTCGTTCAGCTCTTCACCTTCACGTACGCGGAACACGCTGAAGTGCGGGGTTTCCATCGCTTCATTTGGCACCACGATAATCTCTACATCATGGCGTTTTTCGATGCTGCTTACTGCTTTACGTTTTTCGTTAAGTAAGTAAGACGCAATTTGTACCGGCACGATAGTGTGTACTTGTTTGGTATTTTCTTTTAACGCTTCTTCTTCGATTAAACGTAAGATTGAAAGTGATAAGCTTTCGTTATCACGTACTTTACCCGTACCTTGACAGCGTGGGCAAACATGGTGAGAAGACTCACCTAATGATGGGCTTAAACGCTGACGTGACATTTCCAACAAGCCGAAGCGAGAAATACGGCTGATTTGAATACGCGCACGGTCTTGACGCACGGCATCACGGATACGGTTTTCTACCTCACGTTGGTGACGAACTGGTGTCATATCGATAAAATCGATAACCACTAACCCACCTAAGTCACGTAAACGTAATTGACGAGCAATCTCATCTGCCGCTTCAAGGTTCGTATTTAATGCCGTTTCTTCAATATCACCACCACGAGTTGAACGCGCTGAGTTGATATCGATAGCTGTTAACGCTTCTGTCACATCGATCACAATCGAACCACCAGAAGGTAAACGTACTTCACGTTGGAAGGCGGATTCGATTTGAGATTCAATTTGATAGTGGCTAAATAGCGGCACTTCGCCTTGATACAGTTTCACACGATTGATGAAATCAGGACGGACAAGTTTGATGTGTGCTTTCGCTTTTTCAAATACTTTCGGGCTATCAATTAAGATCTCACCGATATCACGACGCAAGTAATCACGGATCGCACGAACGATCACATCACTTTCTTGATGAATTAAAAATGGTGCTGGACGGCTTTGTGAAGCTTGTTTAATTGCTTCCCAATGATGTAAAAGTACTTTTAAGTCCCATTGTAATTCTTCTGGTGATTTACCCACACCCGCTGTACGTACGATAAGACCAACGCCTTCCGGTACATCTAAAGAACTCAATGCTTCTTTTAATTCGATACGTTCATCGCCTTCAATACGGCGAGAAATACCACCTGCACGCGGATTGTTTGGCATAATCACCAAATAACTACCGGCAAGGGAAACAAAAGTGGTTAAGGCCGCGCCTTTATTGCCGCGTTCTTCCTTGTTCACCTGAACGATCACTTCTTGACCTTCGGTCAAAATATCACGGATATTTGGACGACCTTGGAACACATAATCAGCAGGGAAATACTCGCGGGCAATTTCTTTTAAAGGAAGGAAGCCATGGCGCTCCGCACCATAATCCACAAAGGCTGCTTCTAAACTCGGCTCTACGCGAGTGATTTTCCCTTTGTAAATATTGGCTTTTTTCTGTTCATGACCCGGACTTTCAATATCCAAGTCGAATAAACGCTGGCCATCGACCAACGCAACGCGCAACTCTTCTTTTTGAGTCGCATTGATTAACATTCTTTTCATTGTCAATTTCTCGTTTTGAATTATCTAAAATACCTTGAAAATTAACCGCACTTTACAGATTTACTGACCTTAGCCATCGACCTCGTGTTTCTCGCGAACAGTCAATCTCACGACTGTGTGTTGCTGGGTGCATTGATAGCATACTCAATTGTTATCTAAGACAATTTTCGTAAAACAATGCGATGTGTTAATTACGCATTGCAAGGAAGCGTCAACTTTCAAGAAAAACATGTTGATTATCAATGTCTTATGCCATTTGCCGCATTGAGTTTTGACCAACATACAAAATCGCTTTCTAAATGCCAAATTTTAGGCGCAGAAAGACGTTCTATTATCCACATTCGGGGCTAAATTAGCAAGGCATTCTTGCTATTATCACCAGGGATATTGTGATATGATTCAGCCCAATTTTTAAAGGACAGATTCAATGACTGAAAAACAAGAAAAAATCATCAATCAATCCGTCAAAATGCTCACGATTTCTGAGGATGAAGCAGGACAACGCATTGATAATTATTTATTGGCAAAATTAAAAGGTGTGCCCAAAAGTTTGATTTATCGCATTCTGCGTAAAGGCGAAGTACGTGTGAACAAAGGGCGAATCAAACCTGAATATAAATTGCAAAATGGTGATGTGGTGCGTGTGCCACCTGTTCGTGTTTCTGAAAAAAATACTGCCCCAATTTCTAAAAACTTGAATAAAGTCGCTTCCCTTGAAAGCCATATTATTTTTGAAGATGACTGTTTATTAGTATTGAACAAACCTTCCGGCATAGCGGTTCATGGCGGGAGTGGCTTGAATTTTGGTGTGATTGAAGCCTTACGTGCATTACGTCCTGAAGCCCGTTTTTTAGAATTGGTTCATCGTTTAGACAGAGATACATCGGGTATTTTATTAGTCGCCAAAAAACGTTCTGCCTTACGCAACTTACACGAACAACTTCGTGTTAAAACCGTGCAAAAAGATTATCTCGCACTCGTACGCGGCCAATGGCAATCTCATGTAAAAGTCGTGCAAGCCCCTTTATTAAAAAATGAATTGGCCAGTGGTGAACGCATCGTTAAAGTCAGTGAACAAGGTAAACCTTCGGAAACTAGATTTAGCATTGAAGAACGCTATCAAAATGCAACCTTAGTAAAAGCTTCACCCGTAACAGGTCGAACCCATCAGATCCGAGTTCATACTCAATATGCAGGTCACCCGATTGCATTAGATGATAAATACGGTGATAAAGAATTCGATAAATATATGCAAGATCTCGGACTTAATCGCTTGTTTTTACATGCGTTTTCTATTCGCTTTGAGCACCCTAAAACGGGTGAAACATTACGCCTCAATGCGCAACTAGATGAAAAAATGAAAGCAATTCTGAAAAAACTGCGTGAAAGCAAAGAGATAAACCCATAGACAAGAAAAATGTTTATTGCTATATTTGATGACGGAGACAACTCGTTTCTATCATTAATTAACATATAACAACAAAGGATAGCAAAATGGCAAAAGGACAATCATTACAAGATCCTTATTTGAATGCGTTACGCCGTGAACGTATTCCTGTTTCGATTTATCTCGTTAATGGGATTAAATTACAGGGTCAAATCGAATCATTCGACCAATTCGTGATTTTATTAAAAAACACGGTTAATCAAATGGTGTACAAACACGCAATTTCGACTGTGGTTCCAGCTCGTTCTGTTTCTCACCACAATAATAATGGCGCTCATCATGCAGCACAAACTTCTGATGCTGTGGCGGAAGTAGAGATACAAGCAGAATAATTCTGTTCAATGAACAATTTCATCAATTTAAGTGCGGTTGAAAATTCACCTGAAATTTCAACCGCACTTTCGTCATCTAAAACAGGCGACACTAGCCAATCGGCAAAAGATAAAGCTGTCGTCGTGCATGTTTTCTTTTCTCAAAATAAAAACATTGAAGATCTGCAAGAATTCCAACTTTTAGCGGAATCTGCCAATGTTGAGATTTTACAAATCATCACCACGAGCCGAGCGACGCCACAAGCGAAATATTTTATCGGTGAAGGAAAAGCACAAGAAATTGCGGATGCAGTAAAAGCCTTAGATGCCGATGTTGTTTTGGTGAATCATCAATTAACCCCTGCACAAACCCGTAATTTAGAAAGCATCTGCCAATGCCGCGTTGTGGATCGCACTGGGGTAATTTTAGATATCTTTGCCCAAAGAGCTCGCTCACACGAAGGGAAATTGCAAGTTGAATTAGCTCAGCTTAAGCATTTATCCTCTCGATTAGTTCGTCGAAAAACAGGCTTAGATCAGCAAAAAGGTGCGGTTGGATTACGTGGTCCAGGGGAAACGCAATTAGAAACGGATCGCCGTTTAATCAAGGTACGTATTGCGCAGTTGCAAAATCGTTTGGTAAAAGTCGAAAAACAACGCAACCAAAATCGCCAAACCCGACAAAAAGCGGATATCCCTACCATTTCTTTGGTTGGTTATACCAATGCGGGAAAATCGACACTATTCAATTTCATCACACAAGCCAATGTCTATGCGGCGGATCAGCTTTTCGCCACCCTTGATCCCACATTAAGACGTTTACAAATTCAAGATGTTGGTACGGCAATTCTCGCGGATACCGTTGGTTTTGTTCGCCAACTCCCCCATGATTTAGTGTCCGCTTTTAAATCTACCTTGCAAGAAACGGTAGAAGCCAGTTTGTTATTACATATCATTGATGCAGCTGACGCTCGAAAGATCGAAAATATTGAAGCCGTAAATTTAGTGTTGGAAGAAATTAAGGCTGATAAAGTACCTGCATTGTTGGTGTATAACAAAATTGATTTATTGGAAAATGTGGCGCCTCATATTGAATATGATGACGAGAATAAGCCCGTTGCCGTTTACCTTTCAGCACATTCAGGTGAAGGATTAGATCTACTGCTTGAAGCCATTAAAGTGCGGTTGAAAAATGAGATACTTTCTTTCACCCTCACGCTGCTCCCACAAGAGGGAAAAATTCGCCACGCGCTCTATCAGTTAGATAGCATTCGTCACGAACAAATTTCAGATGAGGGGGAATTTATCCTCAATATACAAATTGATAAAGTCGAATGGCTCAAACTTTGTAAACAATTTCCTAAACTGTCAGAAATTATTTACTAATACCGTATTGTTTTAATTTATTGGCGATCGCCGTGTGTGATACGCCTAATCGTTGTGCCAATTTTCGCGTACTTGGATACTGGGCATAAAACGCGCGCAATACACTCGCCTCATATTGTCCCATGATCTCATCAAGCGTTTGCTCACCAAAATCATCCACAGAAATGACCGAACTTTGTATAGGTTTTAAATTTAAACTTTCAATATCAAGCTGATTATTCTTCGCTAAGGAACAGGCACGATACAAGACATTGTATAGTTCTCGCACATTACCTTGCCAAGGCTGACTTTTTAAATAATTTAAAAAATTAGCATCATATTGCGGCATTGAAATCTTAAGCTGTGTGCTGATTTCTTGTAAAAAACCTTCGGTTAAAGGCTGAATGTCCTCCACTCGCTCACGCAATGGCGGCACATTTAGTGCTAAAACATTTAAACGATGGAATAAATCACTGCGTAATTTCCCTTGTTCTAACAGTTTTTCCATCGGTTCTTGTGAAGTACAAATCACACGAACATTTGCATGATGTTCTTTTTCTTCACCTACTCGACGGAAAGAACCATCGGTTAAAAAACGTAATAATTTTGCCTGTAAACTTAATGAAAGCTCAGCAATACCGTCCAGCAATACCGTGCCTTCGTTAGCATATTCAAAAAAACCGATGGTTTCACTGTCACCCACTTTACGCCCAAACATTTCGCTTTCCGCATCTTCATCCGGCAACCCTGCACAATTTACCGCAATGAATTTTTTCTCACGGCGCAAGCTCGCAAAATGACAAGCTTTGGCTAATAAGTCTTTACCCGTGCCCGTTTCACCTTGAATTAAAAGCGGCACATCAAACATCGCAAAACGTTGTGCATTTTCGACCGCACTTTTCATGGAAAAGCTTTGAGTGACAAAGCAAGAGAAAGGATCTTGTGGATTAAATGTCAGCATAAAATAAGCTCAATTTTATTGAATGATGCCGATATGATAGGGAGTTTATTGATATGTGTAAAGATTAATTTACATATAAAAAGGGCAATCCTTGACTGCCCTTTTAGATGATTTTTTGTATTATTTTTTCACTGCACGATCAAGTTCTTGTGCGATGATTTCCATGCTTTCTAAACCACCAAATGCAAGATACCAATTGGCAGCATCAAGATACACAATGTGTCCATCTTTATACGCTTTGGTTTGTTTGATGATATCGTTATCCAATACTTTTTGTGCATTGTTGGCTTTTTCTGTAATCGCCGCGGTACGATCCACGACAAGTAAAAAGTCTGGATTTTTTTCTAAGATATATTCAAAACCAACACTTTGGCCGTGCGTAGACGATTTGATGCTGTCATCAATCGGTTTAAAACCAAATTTTTGATACACCATACCATAACGAGAACCATCACCAAAGGCACTGATTTTACTTTCATTGACAAGTACCAATAAGGCGGTTTTGTCTTTCGCATCTTTGGCGACTTGGTCAATCTTACTTTCTAATGCTGAAAGTTTTTCTTTCGCAACATTTTCTTTACCAAAGATCTGACCAAGTGCGGTCACATTTTGTTGAAAACTCGGGTAGTAATTGTTGTAGTCATTTTCAACATTAAATACTGGCGCAATTTCTTTAAATTTGTCGATCATTTTTTCTTGACGTTTAGACGCAATGATCAAATCCGGATTGAGCTCATTAATTTGCTCTAATGATTGCTCTTTCAAATCACCAACATTCTTATATTTTTTGTCTGCAAATTCTGCAAGATAAGCAGGGATTTTGCTACTTTGAGGAAAACCTACGACTTTATCTTGTACACCTAATGCACGAAGCGTATCAGCAGCACCAAAATCGAGAACCACCACACGTTGCGGATTTTGTGGCACTACTTGTTTTCCAACGGAATTTTCCACCGTAATATCCGCAGCTTGTACAACACCAGAAAGTGCGACGAGTGAAAGTGCTAAAGTTGATAATGTTTTTTTCATAAAGATTTCCTTATTTATCTAAAATAAACGGCAATTTTATGGTCGTCGATATCCTGAATCGGAATCGCCATGTCATAAATATCTTGTAATACGGTTGATTGCATAATGTGGTTAACTTCACCTTGTTGGACTAATTTTCCATTTTTCATGGCAACAATGTAGTCGGAATAACAGGAGGCGAAATTAATATCATGAATCACAATCACCACGGTTTTGTTGAGTTCTGTCGCTAATTTACGCAAAACTTGCATGATCTGCACAGAATGCTTCATATCCAGATTATTTAATGGTTCATCCAACAAAATATAATCGGTATCTTGTGCAAGTGTCATCGCAATATAAGCACGTTGTCGCTGCCCACCACTTAAGTTATCGATGTATTGATGACGAATATCATCTAAATTCATATAGGCAATGGCATTATCAATAAAAGTGCGGTCAGTTTGGGTTAAGTTTCCTTTGCTATAAGGGAAACGCCCAAAAGCGACTAAATCTTCAATAGTTAAACGCAGATTAATGTTGTTCGTTTGCTTTAAGATCGCAAGCTGTTTAGCAATATCGCAACTTTTTTTGCGATTGAGCAATTCACCGTTGAGATATACATCTCCACTATCAGCACTTAACAAACGGCTAATAATAGACAATACCGTACTCTTCCCCGCGCCATTCGGCCCGATAAAAGACGTAATTTTCCCCGTAGGAATGGTAAGGGACACATTATCCACCACCTTTTTGCTTCCGTAACTTTTAGTAATATTGCGAATTTCTATTGCCATTTTTTGTTTGCTCTTAATAACAAATAAATAAAGTACACACCGCCGACAAAATTAACGATGATGCTTAATGTCGTGCGGAACGTAAAAATATGGGTCACTAATAATTGCCCTAAAACCAAGGTTATAATGGAAATTAACATCGCGGCAGGGATGAGTACCTTGTGACGATAATCACGAACAAATTCAAAGGTCACATTCATCACCAATAGCCCGAGGAACGTAAGTGGGCCGACAAGTGCGGTCGACACTGACGTTAAAATTGCCACGAGAATTAATAAGACTTTTAAGGTCTTTTGATAATCGATACCTAAGTTAATGGCATTTTCTCGCCCTAACGCCAACACATCAAAGCAATGCCAATATTTCAAACTGAAAACAATCGTCGACACTAAAATGGCTAATGCGACCCACAAGATTTGTGTATTGATTCGGTTGAAACTTGCAAAGCCAATATCTTGAGCGATCTGGAATTCATTTGGGTCAATCAACACTTCCATAAACGTCGTTAAGCTACCAAAGAAGGTGCCGAAAATAATCCCGACAAGCAACAAGAAGAAAATATTTTGGTTTTCTTTCTTAAACAGGAAATGATAAAGCACTAATGAAAACGCCATCATTAATCCCGTACACAAGACAAACAATGCAATCGAATTCATGGAAAGCAATGTGCTCGAACCGAAAAGGAAAATAATCGTTGTTTGAATCAGCAAATACAGTGAATCTAAACCTAAAATACTCGGTGTGAGAATTCGGTTATTCACGACCGTTTGGAAAATCATCGTAGCGAGTGCAATTGCCGCGCCTGTAATCACAATCGCAATTAAGGATAAGGCACGATTTTCCAAGGCATATTGCCAACGGTTCGGTAAGTTGTAGCCTAAATAAAGTGCAAGAGAAACAATGGCTAACAACGACAATACAATCAGTTGAGAAGAAGATTTCTTAGCCATTTCTATACCGCTTTAATAATAAAAATAAGAAGATACCACTGCCAAATACGCCAACCACGGCATTAATGGAAATCTCATAAGGATAAATCACACTTCGACCTAAAATATCACAGAATAAGACAAAGACGGCACCTAGCAAAGCGGTATGAGATAACACTTTCTTCAAGTTATCCCCTAAATAAAGTGTAACGATATTCGGAATAATTAACCCTAAGAAAGGGATCACCCCAACAGACACGATAATAATCGAAGACACCACCGCCACAATGAGCAGACCGAGATAAAGTACCTGGTTGTAATTTAGACCTAGATTAACCGCAAAATCTTTCCCCATCCCGACAATAGAAAAACGATGGGCAAATAAATAAGCCACGATGAGTGTAGGAATACTGAAATACAACAATTCATAACGACCAGACATCACAAGCGAGAAATCCCCTTGTAGCCATCCAGATAAGTTTTGTAATAAATCTTCTTTGTAAGCAATAAAGGCGGTAATCGAACTGATGATATTACCGAACATAATCCCCACTAAAGGCACAAAAATCGTGTCCTTGAATTTCAAACGGGACAGAATCGTCATAAATAACAATGTGCCAAGGAAAGACACAATCACCGCAATGGTCGTTTTTAACAACATTGAAGCCGTTGGGAAAAACAGCATCGCCATTAAAATCCCTAATCTTGCACTATCCATGGTGCCCGCAGTGGTGGGAGAAACAAATCGGTTTCGACTGAGTTGCTGCATCACTAAGCCACAAATACTTAAGGATGCACCCGCAATCAAGATACTGATTAAACGAGGCACTCGACTAATGAAAAATATCTGCCATTGATTACCTTCAAAATTCAGTAACCCTTGCAAATTAACGGTACTTACCCCGAGAAAAAGTGAAACAAAGGAAAGCACGATCAAAAGAAAAATCAGATAACGTCGCTTAATCATAAAAATGAGAATAATTCTAAAATGCAAAAAGAATAGCATATTGAAGGAAAAGAGAAAAGATGAAGTGCGGTCAGTTTTCGGCTAATTTTTAGTCGTATAAAAAATGCGGTCAAATTTGACCGCACTTTATTCGCTATAATTTTAATGTTCTTTCAACTTCTTTCGCTCGGACTAAGAATTGCTTACGTTCTGCCGTTGCCATTCCGCTGCTGGTACCCGGCAATTTCACCGTAAGCGGGTTCACCGCACGTTCATTAATATGAAACTCGTAGTGCAAGTGTGGACCGGTTGAAATCCCTGTATTACCAGTTAATGCAATGCGCTCCCCTTTCTTCACAGTTTGACCTGCACCTACTAAAGCTCGACTTAAATGCATATACACCGTTTGATATTCACGACCATGGCGTATCACCACATAACGTCCTGCACCACCTGCTTGATAAGCCACTTTTTCTACCACACCTTCTGCAGGCGCAATAACTGGCGTACCCGGTGAAACAGCAAAGTCCACCCCTTTATGCGGACGAACACGTCCTGTTACTGGGTGTCGACGATTTGGATTAAATGGTGACGAAATACGCGCTTGACGTTGCAATGGATAACGTGCAAAGCCTTTACCAAGGGTTTCCCCTTGCTTATCGTAGTAACGACCATTAGCGGCTTGAATGCCATAATAGCTCTTACCGTCTGTCATAATGTGAATCGCTTCAACGTTACCTTGACCGGTTAATTTATCACCTAAATATTCACGTGATACTAAAATCGCAAATTTGGTGCCTTTACTGAGTTTTTGAAGGCTTACCTGCCACTGTAACGCAGAGCTTAACTGGCTGATTTGACGACCATCCAGACCTAAATCACGCAAACTTGATGCAAAAGATCCGTTAATCGTACCTTTTAGCACCTCTTTCTTCCAGATACTTTTCTTCTCTAGAATTTGGCGTTTAAACTTACCGTCTTCCGTGCGTTCATAAATGCGTTCTTCTTTTTCAGACACCAGCCAGTTTAAATATTCCAGTTGATCTTCTTTATCTAAAATCCAATAGAACTGCTGACCTGCACGCAAGGTTTTTAATTCAGGATATTCGGCGATTAAATTCTTCGCCGTATCATCTTCTAAACCTGAAAGCTCTAACACGTCTTTTAAGGAATCACCACGCACCACGGTATGACTAAATTGATCGGTAATACGCAATGCCTGATCAGCTACATCTAAAATACCGCTGAGCGCATCTTGCGCATCTTTTGGTAAATCAGTTAGCTCATCAAACTGCGGTTTAATTTCATCCACTTCATCATCTTTGGCTTGAAGATCATCATCGTAAGAAGTTGCATCTTCCGTATTCGCATGTTGTTTCGCTTCAGGGTGTTCACCTGCTTGAGGTTGAGACTTATCAGATTCTGTTTTTTCAGGTGTAAGGGATTGATATTGAACGTTATCCACCATCTCTGGCTCAAGATTACTTTGCAGAGAAGGATCATAGTCAGCGGTATCTTTAAAGGCGAGGAAAATTCCCGTTAAAATAAGCAAAAGTGCGGCAAAAAAAATCGCTGCTTTTAGGCGGGATTTTCTTTTCCGTCGATCTCTAGCTAATTTAACGTGTTGCAAAATAGATACCTTTAAAATGAATAAAAAGCTTTTCGCTCTTCAGACTACAAACTCTGGGAAAAATTCATTTTACCCTAAAAATGTCAAATCTTATGCCTAAATATTAGGCATAGTCGGAATTTCTTGAGAAAAATAAGGAAATGAGCTATTTTATTGAGCTATTTTTAAAGGGGGAATTATGCAAATTCGCGCCATTCAACCAGCCCAACCCACACCATTAATTACACTGAAAAATATCAATGTGGTCTTTGAACAAAAGACAGCATTACGGGATATTAATTTCAGCATTTATCCTAATTCAATTATCACCATTGTAGGCCCAAATGGTGGGGGGAAATCGACCCTCTTGAAAACCTTATTAAAATTACAACCGCCGACATCCGGTGAGGTGATTTATAGCACCAATGTCAGAATTGGCTATGTCCCACAAAAAATTCACCTCGATCACAGCTTACCAATGACGGTTGAGCGTTTTCTGGCACTCAAAAAAGGGGTTAAAACGCAAGAAATATCAACCGCACTTGAGCAACTCTCTATCACTCATTTGAGAAAAAATAATATGCAAAAACTCTCAGGTGGGGAAATGCAACGCGTGTTATTAGCTCGTGCGATTTTGAACAAACCCAATTTACTGGTGCTAGATGAACCAACTCAAGGGGTCGATATTAATGGTCAAGCTGAACTTTATCAGCTGATTCACCGTACTCAACAAGCCTTAAATTGCGCGGTGTTAATGGTTTCCCATGATTTGCATATCGTGATGGCGGACAGTAAAGAAGTGTTGTGCATCAATCAACATATTCGCTGTGCCGGCACACCCGAAAGTTTATCGAATGATCCAACATTTATACGCCTTTGGGGCAACCAAATCTCACAAAATGTGGGCTTTTATACGCACCATCATAATCATCATCATAATATGCACGGTGATGTTTGTAGTTGCAGTGCCAATCCATCTGAATGCCAACAATAAGGAAAAATCATGTTTGAGATTTTATTTCCCGCCTTGCTTACGGGCTTACTGCTTTCCTTAATTACCGCACCACTGGGTGCTTTTGTGGTGTGGCGTAAAATGGCTTATTTTGGTGATACCCTTTCCCACTCGGCCTTGCTTGGTGTGGCGTTAGGGATTTTCCTACAAATTAATCCTTATGTTGCCATTGTAATTTTGACGATTATTCTTGCCGTATTAATGGTTTGGCTCGAAAGTAACACGCAATTTTCAGTGGATACCCTTTTAGGCATTATCGCACACAGTTGTCTTTCCCTTGGTGTGGTTACGGTTGGCTTACTTAAAAATGTCCGAGTCGATTTAATGAGTTATCTTTTTGGGGATTTACTCGCCATTAATTTTAACGATTTACCTTATATTGGTGCTGGCGTAATCATTGTATTAGGCACACTGCTTTACTTCTGGCAAGCCTTACTCTCCACCACCGTTTCGCCTGAACTTGCCCAAGTAGAAGGCATTAACATTAAAAAAATGCGATTTATCTTAATGATTTTGACCGCACTGACAATTGCATTAAGTATGAAGTTTGTCGGAGCCCTGATTATTACATCGCTCTTAATTATTCCTGCCGCAACAGCTAGACGTTTTGCTAAAACGCCTGAACAAATGGTATTTATTGCGATTTTAATCAGTATGCTTTCCGTCATTGGCGGGTTATTCCTTTCTGCCTTTTATGATACAGCGGCAGGTCCTTCTGTCGTGATTTGTTCCGCATTTTTGTTTTTGTTATCATTACTAAAAAAGGAATATTTATAATCCGCTCCAACCAGTGAAAACCATTTGCACCGCACCTTAAATCTTGATAAAGTGCGGGCAACTTTTGACGATATTTTAGGATAAGAAATGAGCCAAGAATATTTAGATTTTGAATTACCTATTGCTGAACTTGAAGCCAAAATTGAAGCGCTACGTTCAGCATCTGATGACAAAATTGATTTACACGATGAAATTAAACGCTTACAAAAGAAAAGCGATGAATTAACAAAAAAAACCTTTGCAAATCTTGATGCATGGCAGGTTTCTCGTATGGCACGTCACCCAAATCGTCCATACACGCTTGATTATATCGAACATATTTTTACTGATTTCCAAGAACTTGCAGGCGATCGTGCCTTTGCAGATGATAAAGCAATCGTAGGTGGTCTTGCTCGTTTAGATGGTCGCGCGGTAATGATTATCGGTCACCAAAAAGGTCGTACAGTAAAAGATAAAGTAACACGTAACTTTGGTATGCCAGCACCTGAGGGCTATCGTAAAGCATTACGTTTAATGCAAATGGCCGAACGTTTCAACTTGCCTATTATTACCTTTATCGACACCCCAGGGGCTTACCCAGGTATCGGTGCGGAAGAGCGCGGTCAATCTGAAGCCATTGCTCGTAACTTACGTGAAATGTCTACCTTAAAAGTACCTGTTATCTGTACGGTAATCGGTGAAGGCGGTTCCGGTGGTGCATTAGCCATTGGTGTCGGTGACAAAGTGAATATGTTGCAATATTCAACTTATTCCGTTATTTCACCAGAAGGTTGTGCGTCTATCTTATGGAAAAGTGCAGAAAAAGCCTCTACCGCAGCAGAAGTCATGGGCTTAACTGCAACTCGTTTAAAAGAGTTAGGTTTAATTGATAATATCGTTCCAGAGCCATTAGGTGGTGCACATCGTAATTATCATGAAATGGCACGCAATTTAAAACAATGTCTTGTTGAAGAACTAAACGAATTAGATACCTTCGACAAAGATGGCTTATTAGAAAGACGTTATGAACGTTTAATGTCTTACGGTTATTGTTAATAACGTATAAAAAGAGCGGTTAATTTACCCGCTCTTTTTTTGTGTTTTGAGAAATAATGCATGGATGTCAGAAAATGCATCAATGCTAAAATAAAAATAACGTAAAAGGAGTTCAAAATGAAAAATGTATTAGCAATTCAATCTCACGTGGTTTATGGATTTGCCGGTAATAAATCTGCCACTTTCCCAATGCAGCTATTAGGCGTGGATGTATGGGCACTCAATACCGTTCAATTCTCTAACCACACTCAATATGGCAAATGGACAGGCATGGTGATTCCACAAGAACAAATTGGTGAAATTGCCAACGGTTTAGATGCCATTGGAAAACTGCAAGAATGTGATGCATTGCTTTCTGGCTATTTAGGTTCAGCTGAACAAGTTGATCAAATTATCTATGCTTTAGAGAAAATCAAAGCTCGTAACCCAAATGCACTTTACTTGTGCGATCCAGTGATGCCAAATGCCGAAAAAGTCTGCGTAGTAGCTGATGGTGTACGTGAACGCTTAATTGAAAAAGCCATTCCACGTGCGGACATCATGACACCAAACCTTTCAGAGCTTCGTACACTTTCTGACTTCCCTATCAATACGTTTGACGATGTGCTCAAAGCCGCTAATGCGTTAGTTGCCAAAGGTGTAAAAAAAGTGTTAGTTAAACACTTAGGAAAAGCAGGTAAATTAAATGATCCTGATACCTTTGAAATCATTATGGCGACACCTGAAGGCGTATGGCATTTAAGTCGTCCGCTTTATAAATTTAACTTTGAACCTGTTGGTGTGGGTGATTTAATTGCGGGTACTTTCTTGGCACATTACTTAAACTGTGGCAACGATGTTGAAGCTTTTGAAAAAATGAATAATGCTGTTGCTGGCGTAATGAAAACTACGTTTGATTTGAAATCTTACGAACTCCAACCGATTGCTGCACGTTTTGAGATCTTAAATCCAAGCACAAACTACAAAGCTGTTAAAGTTGCCTAATGGATCTTCTTTCATTATTCCAAGCGCAAATCCCTACCACCGCCAATAAGCTTCTCATCGCTTTTAGCGGTGGTTTGGATTCAACTGCACTGCTTTCTTTAGTTAAAAAACTCAGCGAAAAACGACCGCACTTAAGTCTGCGAGCTATTCATATCCATCACGGATTAAGCCCGAATGCGGATACTTGGACGACTCATTGCCAACAACTCTGTGAGCAATTTGCCATTCCACTTATTATTGAAAAAGTCAAAGTGGAAATGCACAATGGCATTGAAGCGGGCGCAAGAGAAGCTCGTTATCGGGCGATTTTAAAACATATTCAGCCAGATGAATATCTGGTCACTGCACATCATTTAAATGATCAAACTGAGACTTTTTTCCTGGCGCTAAAACGCGGAGCTGGATTACAAGGTTTAGGTGCTATGCAAAAAGAAAGCCAATTATTCGGAATGCCTATTCTACGCCCACTCCTTTCTTTTAGCCGCTATGAATTAGAAGATTACGTTCAGCGAGAAACTCTGTCTTGGGTCGAAGACGAAAGCAATCAAGACAATCATTACGATCGCAATTTCTTACGTAACCAAATTTTGCCTGAAATACGCCAACGCTGGAGACATTTTGATCATGCAGTTCAGCATGCCGCACAACATTGTTTTGAGCAACAACAACTGATTAATGAATTATTACAGACCTGCTTTGAGCAGCACATTCTTGAGGATCAAAAACAGTTTTCACTCGTAAATTTTCTAGAATATTCATTGCAAAAACAAACCACACTTTTACGCATGTGGTTGGCTAAAAATCAGATTGCTATGCCTACGCAGGTTCAATTAATGCATATTATTGATGATGTTATTCAGGCTAAAGCGGATGCATCCCCACAATTTCAACTTGGGGAGCATATTATTCGCCGTTATCAGCAATATCTCTATTTAACGGGGAAATTTGCTGATTTGTCGAAAACTTGTCTTGATATGCCGTTAAATCAACAGATTGCCTTGCCTGATAATCTTGGAACAATTTATGCTACCCACAATGCGAAAGGCATTTTAGTGCATTGGAATAACAAACAGGTTCAACTTGCTGATACACAAGAGCCGATTCAAATACGATTTGCTTATACTGGCAAAGTAAAACGACAGCATAATCGCCCTGCCGAAACCATGAAAAAAATTTGGCAAGAGCTCGGCGTTCCGCCTTGGCAACGAAATCGTATTCCGCTCATTTTTTATGGTGAGACTTTACAAAGTGCGGTGGGTTTTTTCCGTGTTTTTCAGAACTTAGAGAAATAAAAAATAGGTGATGATTCACCCATTTTTATAATTAAGAAAAGCGTTTAAAATGCCTGCTGTAAACTCTTTCCGTAAATAAAAACCCAGTGGCAAGGTATCAATCACTTCCCCATTTTTACCAATGCCTTTTGTAATGGCTTTACTGTTTGCGCCTTTTGGACGTAGTTGCATAACTTCACCAATACGTGCCGTAATCTGATCTAACTTTCCGAGCACAATATAATCCATCAACTCTTCCCAATCTTGGCGTAATTGATGTTCTTGTTCAGTCGAAGGTTGCCATAAGATAGGTTGGCCAATATGTCGCTCACGCAACGGAATATCACGACTACCTTCAATAGGAATCCACAAGACTTTCGATAATTTATGACGAACGTGTGAATTTTCCCAATTTACCCCAGCGTTTTGAACCAAGGGCGCAATGCTCACAAACGTGGTTTCCAACGGAAAACCTTCTGCATTAATAGGTAACGTTTTTAATTCAATACCTAAATGAGAAAAGTCCTGCTCTGCTTTACTGCCGGCAGTTGCCCCTAATGCGGTTTCAAGCAACATTCCAACCCAACCTTTATCGCGTTTTAAATCAGGCGGAACAGGAATATTTAACTCATCTGCAAGTTCGCCAAAGGTTAACCCCGAAATAGATTGCGCTTTTTCTAATAAGGCTTGTTCGGTTTGTGGGATCATGCGTGGTATTTCTTCAATAATTTCGGTTTAACGTATTCTACGCCTTTGTCGATGTAAGGAATATTTTCTAACTTCAATAAAAAGCGTTTTGCTGGCAATCCACCACCAAAACCGGTGATTTCACATTTTTTCCCTAATACACGATGACATGGAATGATGATACTAATGGGATTACTCCCAACTGCACCACCAACTGCTCGCACCGCCTTAGGGTTATTAATGCTTTCGGCTAATCCACCATAACTGGCTGTTTTACCATAAGGAATTTGACGCAATGCTTTCCAAATCGCTTGTTGAAATGCGGTACCTTTAGGCGATAAAGGAATATCGGAGAAACTTTCTGGCTCGCCATTAAAATAACGCATTAAAGCGCACCGCACTTTTTCAAAAAGCGGTAAATCTTCTCGTAAAATCCAATTTGGATTTGGCGTGGTTTGTTCTAATTCACAATCTAAATTTGTGAGGTTTTCACCATCAGAAAGCATTAATAACCGACCAATTGGTGAGTCTATATAAGCATAATAAAGTGCGGTCATTTTTCTCTCGTTTTTATGGATTGATATAAGAAAAAAGCACACCGAACATACATTCGGTGTGCTGCGTATTATGCTAAATTTTTAACAAATTAGAAACTGTAGTTTAAGTTTAAACCGTAAAGGTTAGCACTTGCTTTAGAGGTATAATTCGCTGTTACTGTCGCTAAGCCACCAATTGATTGGCTTTCGGTAAAGTGAATTTTTTTACCACGCAAGTGTGTAAAGCCCGCATCAATAGAAAGATTAGGAGTAAATTTATAAGTTGCCCCTACGCTATACCACATACGATTAGTATCTGGAATAGATGCACTTGCATGTTCTGTTGGTGCTGCCGCTTCATCATAAGCAATACCGGCGCGAAGTGTTAATTTATCATTTACATTATAGGTTGCACCTAATGCATAACGAGAATTGCTACGGTATTTTTCATCTTTATGGAATGCGAGTTCTCCGTCATTAAAGGTTGCGTGTAACTCTTTGAAACGGCTCCAATGTGTAAATTTGTAGCTATAGTGCAATGCCAAATTATCTGTAACTTGGTGGAAACCTGATAATTCTAAATAATCTGGTAGGTGTAATGTTAATCCACCTGCAGCAGGGCCTTGACCACGAATAGTACGACTCGCACTCACAGCATTATCATCTTCAAAGTCAATATCGACTTTTGAATGATAGGCTAAACCAACTCGGTTTCGCTCATTAAACTCATAGGCTAAACCTGCGTTCCAACCGAATCCCCAAGCAGAACCTTGTAAATGTGTTAATGTAGTATCTTTATTCACACCTTGTAAACGAGCTAAAGATGCGGCAGCACTTGCTGGGATTTGCCCTGCTTTCACGAGCGAAGGAACTAATGGTGCAACATTTTTTACTGCATCACTTAAAATACCAGCACGACGTTCAATTTCTGCTTTGGCATAAACTGCATTTAACCCCACACCAGCAGTTAAACCTTGAGAAACACGATATGAACCGCTTAAATTTAAGTTAATCGCGCTTAAATCGGTTTTACCGCCGAATACACCTGCATTGTAATCTGATTCATATTCACTTTTTAATCCAAAATTCACATTCATACCACCACCAATGGCAAATTTGTCATTAATTGGCGCCACAAAATACATATTCGGAATCAATGAACCTGGAACAACACTGTTATGAGCTGCAGAACCTACAGCAACGGTACGACCTAGTGCATTAACTGTAACTGGACCACTCATGTGAATTTTAGAATCCACATAAACGCCACCCACAGAGAATTGATTAGTTTTGAATAAACTCATTAATGCAGGGTTAGTTGCAACTACTGCAGCATTATCAGCAATTGCTGCTTCACCGGCATAAGCACGACCAAGACCTGATGTAGAAACTTCTGCTAATTGGAATGCGGCTGCATTTGCACCGCTTGCTGCTAACAATGTGGTCATTGCTAATAGCGTTTTATTAAATTTTGTCATTTGGAACCTTTTGTTATTAATAATAATGAAAAAATTCGCGAGATTCTAAAACTCCAATAAATGGAGTGCAAATTATTTTAGATTAATTTAAAAGTGTTCCGACCAGTGATAAATAAATGATATTTAAATTAAAAAAATGCGGCTACTTTGGCAGAGTGTTTTAAAAATGCTAGAATAGAACCAATCTTAATTTTAAATAAGGAAATCCTATGACAGTAACATGCAAAGCAGAAGAATCTCTCACTTGTAGTTGTGTTGATGTGGGTACGATTATTGACGGTTCAGATTGCTCTGTTGATATTCATCAAACCTATGCGAATAAAGCTGAAGCTGAAGCGGCACTTAATCGTTTCATTGAAAAAGCACGCAAAACAGAAAGCGATCCTTGCGACATTAAAAGTGAAATCACAGAAACTGAAAATGGCGCCAATTTAACGGCGCGTTTTACATTTAGCTGCCAAGCTGAAGCGATGATTTTCGAATTAGCAAATCGCTAAAAATATTTTAGAAATTGACCGCACTTTATCATGCAAAATAAAGTGCGGTTATTTTTTTGCTTAAATCCTAATTAAATCACTATCGCAAACGTTTGCTTAATCTGATACAATCACGCCGTTTTATCATTTAACCTAAAAATATAGGATAGCATTGTGAGCAAACCATCATTAAGTTATAAAGATGCAGGCGTGGATATTAATGCCGGTAATGAATTAGTTGAACGTATTAAACCACACGTGAAACGAACTACTCGTCCTGAAGTCATCGGGGGATTAGGTGGGTTTGGCGCATTATGTGCTATTCCGGGCAAATATAAAGAACCGATCCTCGTTTCAGGTACAGACGGTGTAGGAACAAAACTACGTTTAGCCATTGACTTAAAAAAACACGATACCATTGGTATTGATTTGGTTGCAATGTGTGTTAACGATTTAGTGGTTCAAGGCGCCGAACCATTATTCTTCTTAGACTACTATGCGACAGGAAAACTTGATGTGGATGTTGCCTCTGATGTGGTAAAAGGCATTGCAGAAGGCTGTGTACAATCGGGTTGTGCATTAGTGGGTGGCGAAACCGCTGAAATGCCGGGTATGTACCACGCTGGCGATTATGACCTAGCAGGCTTCTGTGTGGGTGTCGTCGAAAAATCAGAAATCATTGATGGTAGCCAAGTTAAAGTAGGAGATGCTTTAATTGCACTAGGTTCAAGTGGCCCGCATTCAAATGGTTATTCTTTAATTCGTAAAGTCATTGATGTTGCTGGCGTCAACCCAGCCACTGAGCAATTAGATGGTCGTCCATTAAGTGAACAAGTGCTTGCACCGACAAAAATCTATGTAAAATCTGTTCTCGCCTTAATCAAACAAACGGAAGTCCATGCTATCGCACACTTAACGGGTGGCGGTTTCTGGGAAAATATCCCTCGTGTATTACCGAAAAATACCAAAGCTGTTATTGATGAAAGCAGTTGGGAATGGCAACCCGTATTCAAATGGTTACAAGAAAAAGGCAACATTGAAACCTATGAAATGTACCGTACATTTAACTGTGGCGTTGGTATGGTGATTGCATTACCACAATCGCAAGTGGAAACTGCTTTAGCGATTTTAAAACAATCCGGTGAAAATGTCTGGTTAATCGGTCATATTGAAAATGCGACAGATAACGAACCACAAGTCATTATTAAATAATTTCTCTTTTCCATTTCAGGGCGAAAATTTCAGAATGAAAGGTTCGCCCTTCTTTTATGTAGAATAATATGAAAAAAATTGCCGTCCTGATTTCAGGGCAAGGATCAAATCTTCAAGCGATAATTGAGGCTTGTCAAACTGGGTTTATTCCAGGAAAGGTCGTGACTGTCATCAGTAATAAAATTGATTCATTTGGCTTAGAACGCGCTGAAAGTGCGGGCATTCCTAGCCGAGTTTTTTTGCGCCAAGATTTTAGTTCCAATCTCGCTATGGATAAGGCTATAGGGGATTATTTGGACGCTCTCAATATTGATCTCATTGTGTTAGCCGGTTACATGAAAATCTTAACCAAACCATTCACACAACGTTTTGCTGGGAAAATTTTAAATATTCATCCTTCCCTTCTGCCAAAATATCCTGGGTTACATACTTATCAAAGAGCACTTGAGAATGGCGACAGCGAACACGGTACAACCGTGCATTTTGTCAATGAAGAGATCGATGGTGGTGCCATTGTGTTACAAGCTAAAGTGCCTATTTTCCCTGGTGATACCGTCGAGGAAATTGAACTTCGTACGCGTGAACAAGAATATAATATTTATCCTTTAGTGATTAAATGGTTTATTGAAGAGCGATTAAAACTGATTGAAAATCAAGCTTATTTAGATGGTAAGTTGCTACCGCCTAATGGCTATGCTTATGAATAAAACGATATTCTCTCTTGAAAATGGTAAATGAAATCACCATTAAACAACCTGATTTTATGAAAAAAACAATAAACCCTGTATAATCGGGGTTTTATTATTGTGGGATATAGTATGCAAATTAACTTTACTCAGATTTTTCAAGATAGCCTCAACTTTATGCGTAATCAGCGAAAAACCGTGCTACTTTTCGTTGGTATTTTCGTCATCTCACAATTGATTAATGCATTAGTCAGTGTCCCAATGCCGAGTTTGGGTGATAATCCTAATCCATCACAACAGGATATTATTGATGCATTGAGCAAAGTGGAGCCAACTGCACTGATTGGATCTTTTTTATTCCAACAATTATTGATGTCTTTTATTGCGACCTTCGGTATTGCAACCATTCATCATATTAGTCTGCAAAATGAAAATCCGATTAATCAAGGTCTCATGCTTACATTGCGTCGTTTTTTAGGTGTGGTCGTTTTAGATATTTTTATGAGCTTGCCACTTCTCTTTGGTATAGCGGATGTCATGAGCTCATTTTTAAGCAAAAATGCCCTCTCCCCTCTAGCCTTTATTTCAATGGTATTTAGTTTATTTTTCTTTGTTCGCCTATGCTTATCGCCTGTGCATTACATTGCAGCAAATCAATCTATCGGGCAAAGTGCTTTACAGGTGTGGCGTGCAGGTATTAAACGTAATGGCGTATTAATTATTTATGCCTTGCTCACTTATTTACTTCTTCCTTTAGTGGTGAATACCATTGGTGCAATCTTGGGTTCATCATTTTTAAGTGCTATCATTGGTATCTTGGCTGCATTATTTCAAATGTTTATTTTGGTATTTACTTACCGTTTTTACAGCTTATTTATGAAGGCATAATATGAAGCAACTTCTTGAATTTATTCCTCTTGTTCTCTTTTTCATCACCTACAAAATGTTTGGGGTGCGTGAAGCAGCTATTGTCTTAGTGATCGCGACCATCATTCAGATGGTTGTACTAAAACTGAAATATGGCGTGATTGAGAAACAACAAAAAATCATGGCGATTGCTGTCGTCTTTTTTGGTTTGCTCACTGCCTATTTCAATGAAATCAAATACCTACAATGGAAAGTCACGATTATTAATGCCTTATTTGCCATTGTTTTATTGGTTGCACAATTCCAATTCAATACACCACTGGTAAAAAAGTTATTAGGCAAAGAAATTCAATTACCGGATAATGTGTGGAACAAATTGAATTTAGGCTGGGCAGGATTTTTCATTCTGTGTATGCTTGTAAATATTTATATCAGCCAAAATATGTCTGAAGATGCTTGGGTTGATTTTAAATCTTTTGGTTTACTTGGTATGACCTTTGTTGCAACAATCGTCAGCGGTGCTTATATTTACCGTTACTTACCTAAAGATGATCAAAAAAATGATGGAGAAAAATAATGGTTTCAACTCTTACTGATAAAGAAGGTCGTCAATCTAAAGGCGTATTATTATTACGTACCTTAGCAATGCCTTCGGATACCAACGCGAACGGTGATATTTTCGGTGGCTGGATTATGTCCCAAATGGATATGGGTGGAGCAATTCTTGCCAAAGAAATCGCTCATGGCCGTGTGGTCACTGTTGCCGTAGAAAGTATGAATTTCATCAAACCTATCGCTGTCGGTGACGTGGTATGTTGTTATGGTCAATGCCTCAGCGTGGGACGTTCTTCTATTAAAATCAAGGTAGAAGTATGGGTGAAAAAAGTTGCCAGTGAACCAATTGGGGAACGTTACTGCGTGACAGATGCCGTATTTACCTTTGTCGCGGTTGGGAAAGACGGTAAATCCCGCGCTATTCCACGTGAAGGTAATCTTGAACTAGAACGTGCATTAGCCTCTATCGAAGAATTAAATTGTTAAAAGGATAAATGATGTATTACGTGATTTTTGCCCAAGATCTTCCTGGCAGTTTAGAAAAACGTCTTTCAGTACGTGAGCAGCATCTTGCTCGTTTAAAACAATTACAAGCAGAAGGTCGTTTATTAACAGCCGGTCCCAATCCTGCCATTGACGATGAAAATCCTGGCGAAGCTGGCTTTACCGGCTCGACAGTGATTGCTCAATTCGAAAGCCTGTCTGCAGCAAAAGACTGGGCGTCACAAGATCCTTACGTAGAAGCTGGCGTTTACGGTGATGTGATTGTGAAGCCTTACAAAAAAGTTTTCTAAATAAAACGAACTCTACACTCAAAGACGGATCTAAATATCCGTCTTTCTCTTTATATGGAATCTCCTATGCGAGCACTTAAACACACGACAATTTCATTATTAATTTTAACCGCACTTTCAGGCTCAGCTTTCGCTAATCAGCATGCCCATAAAAGCAAAAATGAAACTACGCCACAAATTAACCTTGCAGAAGAACAAGCCAAATGGACACAACAACAGCACGCTCATGAATTAAAGTTGATTGAACAACGCGCGACTTTTCTGCAATTAGAGTCGCTCCTAAAAAGTGCGGTCAAAAATAATCATGTTTCTAATAATGCTAAATTATTTCTTGGGCTTATTGATTCTTTAAAAGGTTATCCATTGCAAACTGATGCTATAGCGGCTTATTTAGACGCACGTGTAAAAACCGTTAATCGCGATACGCCTCGTGAAGAAGTGAATGCATTGAGAACAGACATTGAACAATTTATTCAGCAACATTCCTCCCATTTTCTACGTGGAAAATTAGAACAAAGTATTTTTTCGTTGTTAATCAATGCTGAAGATACTCAAGCGCTCGCCAAACTCATGCCAAATAATTTGGAAAGACAAATTGCCGTGCTTACAGCTAAATATCAAATAGAAGCAGCCAATACCAGTCAGATGACAGAAAATCAATCAAACGACAAGAATAAATCGGCTATTTTGTCTGAATATGAACAGCTTTGGCTCAACAATGCTGAACTTCCTAATGATGCGCAACTCTGGGCGGCTTGGTATTCACAAGGTGGACGCTCTGAAGAGAAAATCTATCAAAAAGCGGAAATGCTTTTTAGTAAAAATGACGCGAAAGGTCTCGAAATACTCGCTAAAGAATTAGAAAAAGTTGATGGTGCGAAAGAAAATGCTCAGGTAAATATCGATTTGGCTCTTTATTTGGATCTCTTAAAAAATCCAGCAAATCTGAAAACACTCGCTGAGAGCCTCCCATTAATGGATGGTAATACGAATAAAATTATCCATAAATTTGCTGTAGTGCTAGGTTTTGCTCGTTATCTACGAACCATTCCGGAAAATATGAATGAGCCAACGTTTACCCTTTACGAACAATGGGCGAAAAATTGGCAATTAAATGAAACGGAATTACGTGATTGGAAAATTGCCTTTATTAGTCGTTTCTTTGATAACGAAAGCCCTAATTTTGTGCAATGGCGCGATCAAGAACTTCTCAAACTTAATGCAGATAATCTCATTGAGCGTCGTTTACGTACGGCTATTTGGCAAAAAACGGATTTATTAGCTTGGTTAAATGCACTTTCAGATGAAGCAAAACAAAAACAAGAATGGCGTTATTGGATGGCTAAAACAACCGCTCAAGCATCCGATAAAGATGCAAAACAACACTTAGAAGCTTTATCGAAAGAACGTGGGTTTTATCCAATGTTGGCTGCGGTCAAATTAGGCTATTCTTACAAACTAGAAATGCCTAAAATGCCTCAAGAGTCCAATATCCAAGAGAAATATGCAACTGAATTAGCTGAGATTGCAGAACTGCGTCAATTAGATCGATTAGGTGCAGCCAAACAACGCTGGCGTTCCCTATTGGAAAAATTACCACAAGAGAAACAACTTGCGTTAAGCCAATATGCGAATGAACAAAATTGGTTTGAATTGGGCGTAGATGGCTCGATTATTGCAAAAGCTTGGGATTATATCGACTTACGCTTACCAAATGCTTACAGTCAATATTTTGATATTGCCCTCAGTAATGTGAACCTCAGCGCAACGGAACCTCAAGCTATTGTGGATAATCGTGTAACCAAAACCTTCGCCATGGCAATTGCGCGCCAAGAAAGCGCTTGGAATCCAATGGCACAATCTTCTGCAAATGCTCGAGGATTAATGCAGTTATTACCGAGTACGGCACAAAAAACGGCAGAAAATCAGCAACTTCCTTATAACGGTGAGGTAGATTTATTCAAACCGCTTAATAATATTTTACTCGGTACAGCTCACTTAAATGAGCTGAATGCTAAATATCCAAATAATCGCATTTTGATCGCCTCTGCCTATAATGCCGGAGCAAGCCGTGTAGAAAAATGGCTTTCGAGAGCCAATGGCAAATTGGCTATGGATGAATTTATTGCGTCCATTCCATTCTTTGAAACTCGGGGTTATGTTCAAAACGTATTAACTTACGATTTTTACTATCAAAACCTACAAAACAAAGAAAAATTACAAACCTTTAGCAAAGAGGAATACGATCGGCTATACTAGTCGCACTAGTTTAATAGTATAGGATTGTTGATATGTATATTAGTCGCAATTTAGAACAATGGAATGCTTTCCTCGCGACCTTGCAAACCGCGTTTGAGCAAGGCAAAGCACAAGATTTCTTAACGCTCCTACTCACACCTGATGAGCGCGATGCGGTGGGTTTACGTTTACAAATCGTGGCTCAGTTATTGGATAAGAATCTCTCCCAACGAGAGATTCAACAGAATCTCAATACCAGTGCGGCAACCATTACGCGTGGTTCTAATATGCTCAAAACAATGGATCCGGATTTTATAAACTGGGTGAAAAGCCAACTCGATGAGCAAACTGCAAAAAACTAAGCGAATTCTGACCGCACTTTTACATCTTTTTCGCCCATCTTGGTGGAAAAAAAATTGGCAACGGGTTGCGTGGCGTTTTTCTCTCGCAATCCTAGCGTTTTTCATTTGCTTCCGCTTTATCCCTGTTCCCTTCTCTGCCTATATGGCACAGCAAAAAATCGGACACTTATTACAGTTGGATTTCAGCTATTCAATCAAATATGATTGGGTGAGTCTTGATGAAATCTCACCGAATATGCAACTTGCAGTAATTGCCGCTGAAGATCAAAAATTCCCCCACCATTGGGGCTTTGATTTTGAGGCGATTCAAAAGGCCTTTAAATTCAATGAAAAATCTCGCCGAACCCGAGGCGCTTCAACGATTTCTCAACAAACAGCAAAAAACCTCGTTCTCTGGCATGGACAAAGTTGGCTTCGCAAAGGATTAGAAGTTCCCACAACGGCATTAATGGAAATCTTTTGGTCCAAAGAACGCATTTTAGAAGTGTATTTGAACATCGCAGAATTTGGTAATGGCATCTTTGGTGTAGAAGCGGCTAGTCGCTATTACTTCAAAAAATCAGCGAAGAATTTAACTCAATCAGAAGCGGCATTACTCGCAGCGGTTTTACCAAACCCTATCATCTATAAAGTGAATAAGCCTAGTGCGTTAGTTCGTAAAAAACAAAGTTGGATTATGCGACAAATGAATGGATTAGGCTTGAATTATCTAAAAGAAATGTAGATTCGTTATAAAGAAAAAACCTTGAAACTCACTTTAAGTTTCAAGGTTTTAAATTTGGTGGAGATAATCGGGATCGAACCGACGACCTCTTGAATGCCATTCAAGCGCTCTCCCAACTGAGCTATATCCCCAAATAACGCAAGCTATGATAAATTTCGGCTGATAAACTGTCAATATTGAAATAATCAAATCCTGCTTATCAGCCTAAATATTAAGCGTTTTGAGATTTAATAAAATCAATGGCACGTTGGATGCGCGCTAACACACGTTCACGGCCGATACCCACTAATGTCACATCCATAGAAGGTGATTGGCCTGAGCCTGTTACTGCTACGCGTAATGGCATCCCGACCTTACCCATACCCACTTCTAATTCAGCCGCGGTTTGTTCAATCGCTTCATGCGTAGAATGTAAATCCCAGCTAGAAAGTGCGGTCAATTTTTCTTTTACTTTTTCAAGTGGTTCAATCGCTGCTGCTTTAAAGTGTTTCTTCACTGCCGCTTCATCAAAACTTTCAAACTCTTCGAAGAAATAACGGCTTGCTGATGCCATTTCTTTTAAGGTTTTACAACGTTCTGCAAGCATCGTCACGATTTCAGTTAATGCAGGGCCATTTGATGTATCAATACCTTGATCTTTATAGTGCCATGCAAGGTGTTTGGCCACATATTCAGGTGGTAATTCACGAATGTAATGATGATTTAACCACAATAATTTTTCTGTGTTAAATGCACTTGCAGATTTACTCACGTGATCTAATTCGAAGAATTTAATCATTTCTTCACGTGTAAAGATCTCTTGGTCACCATGACCCCAACCTAAACGAACAAGATAGTTGATTAAGGCTTCTGGTAAATAACCGTCATCACGATATTGCATCACACTTACCGCACCATGACGTTTTGAAAGTTTTTGGCCATCATCACCGTTAATCATTGAAACGTGCGCATATACTGGAATTGGTGCGCCTAACGCTTTTAAGATATTAATTTGACGTGGGGTGTTATTAATGTGGTCTTCACCACGTACAACGTGAGTAATACCCATATCCCAGTCATCTACCACCACACAGAAGTTGTAGGTTGGTGAACCGTCGGTACGACGAATAATTAAATCATCTAATTCGCTGTTGCTGATTTCAATACGACCACGCACCGCATCATCAAACACGACTGAACCTTCTGTTGGGTTTTTAAAACGTACTACGTGTGGCTCATCGGCTGCATGATTGTGATCATGTAAACAATGACGGTCATAACGTGGTTTTTCTTTGTTTTGCTCTTGTGTATGGCGTAATTCTTCTAAGCGTTCTTTAGAGCAATAACAACGATAAGCTAAGCCTTGCTCAATCATTTCATCAATCACTTGATTGTAACGATCAAAGCGTTTGGTTTGATAATAAGGACCATGTTCCCAAGCAAGGTTTAACCACTCCATTCCTTCAATGATTGCCGCTGTTGCTTCCGGTGTAGAACGCTCTAAATCAGTATCTTCAATACGTAATACAAACTCACCATTGTTATGTTTTGCAAATAACCAAGAATAAAGGGCTGTACGTGCGCCGCCTACGTGCAAATAACCTGTCGGGCTTGGGGCAAAACGCGTACGTACTTTGACATTCGGATCTAATTCAAAAGGAGGATCAATTTTCATTTTCTTAATAACCTATTCATTTACAAAAATTACCTTTATTTTACTACGACTTGCGTGACTTCTAAATAAAAAATCTGATTTTATGCCTATTTTTGCAACAACTAGACGCTTTTTCATAAAAATATATTGACTGAAATCTCATTATACTTATAATGCCAATCCACAACATTA